>JBAVNP010000119.1:0-6528 GCA_049691175.1 Sedimentisphaerales bacterium | reverse complement strand
GTCCTGAAGGAGCTTCAGAAAGGTTATCAACTCGGAGAAAAGATTCTCAGGCCCGGCAGGGTAGTCGTGAATAAAAAATCTGTGGATATACAAACTTCCAAGGAGCCGCAGAACGATGTTGAAAACGATGAAGAAAATTCTGCTGAGGACAGGGAGTAACTGATGCCGACCTACGAATATCAGTGTGCAAACTGCGATTATAAGTTTGAGAAATTTCAGTCGATGACTGCTTCTACTCTGCGCAAATGTCCCAAATGCGGCAAAGCGGCACTGAAAAGGCTTATAGGCACCGGAGCCGGCGTAATTTTTAAAGGCAGCGGATTTTACGAGACCGATTATCGAAGTGAATCCTACAAAAATGCCGCCAAAAAAGAAACCAGCAGTGGAAAAACCGAGAAAAAAGAAACAAAAGCCGAAACAAAAACCGGCCCAGTGGCTTCGACAGGCTCACCACAGGTGGAGAAAAAGCCTGCAAAGTCTAAGAATGAAAGTAAATCCGGCTAAAGTGCGGGATTAATCGCTGGTAACAATAATGGTAAGTGTTGCGTTTTTAATATTATCCTGGGGCTGACTTGCGTTTTGGGTTTTTTCTGTTGATGTCAGGGCAGGTTTTTGTGCGATAAGCGATTCGTAGTCAATATCCGCGGCAGCGTATAATCTGTCGACAACCGCAGGTGATGTAAATTTATTGATAACGGCAAGATCATTAGCCATTCTCGACCGCTGACCGAAGTTTTCAGTTTTGCAGATTTCTATTGCCTGTTCGGCGCTGATATTATTAACAGTTATGTATTTTCCAGCCTGTTCTGTGCCGACATCTATTTTTGTACTGACGCATTGCGGCCAGATAAAGCTTAATTCCTGCATAAGATTCACAATCGACTGATTGCCGCAGTTTATGACATACCTGACAGTTCCCGGCTGTCTGTCTATAGAGGTTGTCCGGTTGAAAAGATTTGTGGTAGTCAGAGCTTTTGCAACGAACCAGTCAACCTCGATGGGATTATTGGTTTTTAATTTAAGAACAGCAACAAGGGGCACATCATAACTTTTTTCCGGTACGATTTTCTTGTCTTCCTGTTGTTTTGTTTCGGCAAATGGTCTTTCATACAAAACCTGCTTGACTGCCTTTTTTCTTAGTGTACCGGACAGAAGCTGCTGCCTGCTTGACTGTGGCACAAAGATATCGAACACAATAATGGAAAGAACCGCTGCCAGAGCGATTACGGCTGCTGCTGTCATAAGCCTTCGTATCATCAAATGTCTTCTACCGGCTTTTAGCGAATAAGTTCCCGTATCCGCCAGGAGAATTTCTCTTTCAAGCCGGGCGGTTATACTGTCGCACAGGTGTTCCGGTGCGGCTGTTTGGCCGGCGACATCCATAATATTTTTATACCGTCTAAGGGAATCGTAAAGACCCTGGATTTGGCTGTCGTTGTCTATAAGCCTTTTTAGCTCATTGCTCTTTCTTTCGTCGAGTTCGCCGTCAATATAACAGTTGAGCATTTCTTCAATTAATTCCATATCTTTCATTGTATTACCCCCTCAAAAATTTCCCTGAGGTTCTTTCTGCCTCTTGCGATTCTGCTTTTTACCGTTCCGATTTCGATACCGAGAGTTTCAGCTATTTCCGTATAATTCATTTGTTCGATATCCCTTAATACAATTACGGCTCTCTGGTCCGCGTCAAGTTTTTCCAGAGCCTTGAGAACCAGGCCCTGCAGTTCTTTCGCTGCGGCAATCTGCGGCGGCTGAGGCGAAGTTTTATCTATCAGGTAATCCTTCAGCTGTTTCTTAATCGCTTCGTCCGGCTCGCTCTGCAGCGGCTGAAAACTGATTCTCGAATTTTTTTTGCAGAAGTTCAGCGTTGCATTTACCGCGATTCTGAACAGCCAGGTATAAAAACTGCTCTGTCCTTTGAAGTTTTTAAGATTCTGTATAACTTTGACAAAGGCATCCTGTGTCAGTTCGGCCGCGTCGTCCCTGTTGCCGCAAATTTTTAGGATAGTATTGTAAACCCTGTCCTGATATTTTAGTATCAGCCGTTCAACGGCCTCCATATTCCCGGCTTTCGCCTGTACCAGAAGCGCTGCCTCGTCAATGGAGATATTGGCGCCGGAATTCTTCAATTGTTCCTGTATAAATTTGACCATAGCTGCCTAAAAAAGTTCCCTTAAAAATACCTGAATTTCATAACTATAATAACACAACAGACTTAGGAAATAAAATATATTTGTCCATCTGCCGGACAACAGGACTTGTTTTGTCCCCAAATCCCTTGGGTTGTTATGCAGATTCCTTTCTTTTCTGACGATTTGCGGCAAAGAGGTCGATTTTTCCTTCGACAATGTCTTTGGTAATAATATATTTTCCCGGCTTTGGTTCTTCCGGCAGCCGGTACATAAGCTCTATCATAAGGTCTTCGGTTATTGCCCTAAGCGCTCTTGCGCCGGTGTCTCGTTTCATAGCCTTTTTGGCCAGGGCCGTTAAGGCATCATCTGTGAACTCCAGTTCAGCATCTTCCATTTTGAAAAAGGCTTTGTATTGTCTGACCAGGGCGTTCCTGGGTTTGGTCAGGATATCAACAAGTGCCGCCTCATCGAGTGCGCTGAGGGTTGTAAGGACGGGCAATCTACCGACGATTTCCGGAATCATTCCAAACTCCATAATATCTTCCGGCACGACCTGTTCGATAACTTTTGAATAATCGGCCTTCGAGTCGTCGATTTTTTGTTTTTCGGAGCTGAATCCGATCATTTTTCTGCCGAGCCGTTTTTTAACGATATTTTCCAGTCCGATGAATGTTCCGCCGCAGATAAACAGGATGTGGGAAGTATCCATCTGAATATAGGATTGTTCCGGATGCTTTCTTCCACCCTGCGGCGGGATATTCGCGATAGTTCCTTCGAGCATTTTCAGCAGCGCCTGCTGGACGCCTTCGCCTGAGACATCACGGGTTATAGAGATATTCTGATTGGTTTTCCCGATTTTGTCTATTTCGTCGATATAGACGATTCCCCGCTGGGCGGAATCGAGGTCGTAATCGGCGTTTTGCAGCAGTCTCAGGAGAAAGTTTTCGACATCTTCTCCGACATACCCGGCTTCCGTAACAGTAGTGGCATCACAGATAGCAAACGGGACGTTCAATTCTCTTGCGAGGGTTTTTGCAAGGAGGGTTTTGCCGGAGCCTGTCGGCCCTATCAGCAGAACATTTGATTTGTCTATTTCAACATCGCCCTGTTCACTGTCGGTATGCACGAGTCGTTTGTAATGATTGTGCACGGCGACGGAGAGTATTTTTTTTGCTTTTTCCTGTCCGATGACGTAAAGGTCAAGAAATTCCTTTATCTGTCTGGGCTTTGGCACTTCTTCGAGAATAAAACCAGTGTGTTTGAGCCGTTTTTTTTCCTGTCTGACAATGTTGTAGCACAACTCTACGCATTCGGGGCAGATGTAAACGCCGCTCGGTCCCTCGACAAAAGCGTCAACATCTTTTTTTGCTCTGCCGCAAAAATTGCACGTTTCTTTCTTTTTAAAGCTGGTTGGGTCTTTAGCCATCAGAACTTTCTATTTTACCGAACTATTATATTTTAACAGAATAACCGTTCTTTTTCAAGTTATCAAATCATAACCCATTCTGAATGCGCTTTCATTTATATAATACAAGCCTCTTTTACTCTTATAAAAAGCGCGTTTCATACCGTTAGTAACTGATTGCGGCTCCAGAATGCCTGTTTTTTTAATCATAGTTCCGAGCAGTATGATATTTGCGACTTTTATATTGCCCATTCTTATCGCGAGGTTTGTCGCATCGACGCCGACGATATCGAAATTATTTTTTTTGACTTTGGTCAGGTCAATCATCGAGGAATTTACAATTACCGGCGAGCCCGGCTGGATAGTATCGATATATTTAATAAATGACGGTGCGTTCATTATGATTGCCAGATTCGGTCTTTCAATAATGGGCGAATCTATTTCATGGTTCGCGATGGATATAAGAGCCTTTGCGGTGCCGCCGCGAACTTCTGCGCCGTAAGAAGCCATAGCGCAGACATTTTTTCCCGCGTCGATACAGGCATAGGCAAGCACATTGCCCGCCAGGATAACTCCCTGTCCGCCGAATCCCGCTATCAGTATGTTTGTTTCCTTATCCGGCATTTTATTTTATTATTCGGTATCTTTATATACTCCCAGCGGGAAGTAGTGAAGCATTTGTTCTTCGATAAACTGCACCGCCTCTCTTGGCGAAACCTTCCAGCCGACAGGGCACATTGAAAGTATCTCCACTAATGAAAAACCTATGCCGTTGAGCTGGTTCTGAAATACTTTTCTTATAGCCGCTTTTGTTTTGTTTATATTTCTGACTGAATGTATGCTTGTTCTTTCGAGGTATTTGGTCTCTTCGAGAGTTGCCAGCATCTCGCATACTCTTATCGGTTTGCCCATACCTTTTATAGTTCTGCCGGATGGGCTGGTGGTGGTTTTTTGTCCGACCAGCGTAGTCGGCGCCATTTGTCCGCCGGTCATTCCGTAAATGGCGTTGTTTACGAAAATAACCGACATATTTTCGCCCCGGTTTGCCGCGTGGATTATCTCCGCAGTTCCGATTGCAGCAAGGTCTCCGTCGCCCTGATAAATCAAAACGAATTTATCAGGATGCACCCGTTTTATAGCTGTGCCGACAGCAGGCGCTCTGCCGTGAGCGCATTCAATAACATCGCAGAAGATATAATCATAAAGAACGACCGCGCAGCCTACCGGCGCTGTGAGAATCATTTTTTCTCTTATGCCGAGCTCATCGACAACCTCGCCGATGAGCCGCAGTACTATTCCGTGCCCGCAGCCCGGACAGTATTTTGTCGCTTCCGTCGTAATTGATTTAGGTTGTGTCTTAATTATATTCATTCTGACTGCTGTATTCTGAGTTCTGTATTCTATTTTAATATCTCATCAATTTTTTCATATATCAAATCAGGTGTTGGGTTCCAGCCGCCGCCCATACCATAAAACAGAATGTCCTTTTTCGGCACGACATCCATAAGCGAAAGCAGAACATCTTCGAGCATTTGCCCTGTGCTCATTTCGATAACAAGGAATTTAACGCCTTTATTTTTTCGGGCGATATCGACAAGCTCGACATCCGGCCACGGCCATAGTGTTTTAGGCCTGAACAATCCGATTTTTTGGCCGTTGTTAATGTGTTTTTTAATCGCGGATTTTGCGATTCTGCTTGTAGCGCCGTAAGCGATGATAATTAAGTCGGCTTTATCGCAGTTAAACGATTCGGACCATCGCAGTTCGGCGTGTATTTTTTTGTATCTTTCATCAAGTTTGCGGTTATGCATTTCCAGGCCGTTCGGCGGATTCAGATACAACGTCCGTACAACATTTGGTTTTCTGCCTGCGCATCCGGTAAGAGCCCAGTTTTTGGCGGGGAGTTTTTCAAACATCGGCTTATACGGGTGCATTTCAAAAGGCTCTACGAGCTGGCCGATAATACCATCGTTTTGGATAATTACCGGTATCCGGTAGTAATCGGCAAGGTCGAATGCGTTCATAACCATATCGTAGCATTCCTGAACGGAATTTGGTGCCAGTACGATGCAGCGATAATCGCCGTGTCCGCCGCCTCTGGTGGATTGAAAATAATCCGCCTGTGATGCCTCGATATTGCCCAGCCCCGGCCCGCCTCTTACGACATTTATGATAACGCAAGGCAGTTCGGCCCCTGCAATATAGCTTATGCCTTCCTGTTTAAGACTTATCCCCGGCGAAGACGATGATGTCATCACGCGAACGCCGGCTGCAGAGGCGCCGAAGACCATATTGATTGCCGCGATTTCGCTTTCAGCCTGCAGGAAGATTAAGTTTTCCTCTTCCATTCTGCGCGACAAATACTCCGGCGTTTCAGTCTGAGGGGTTATAGGATACGCGAAATAACACAGGCAGCCTGCCTTGATGGCAGCTTCTCCAACGGCCTCATTGCCTTTCATCAGAACTTTTCTGGTTTCTGAACCTGTATTATTAGAATCAGCCATAATCCTTTATCTTGCCGAACCAACTGTTTCAATAAGAGTAAAGCAGCAATCGGGGCAGATTATGTAGCATGCTCCGCAGCCATTGCACAGTTCAATGTCCACCTCGACATAATCATAGCCTTTTTTATTGCTTATACCGCTTTTGCGTATCGCTGCCTTTGGGCAGACGTCGATGCACAAATCGCAGCCTTTACATTTTTCAAGATTTATTTGAGTCTTCTTTGCCATACAGTTTTTCAATACTCTTGTGATTACCTTACCACAACGAAAGCTCGTTTGCAACAAAACTTAACACCTTGTCAAATAAAGGCTTATGCTCTCGAGTCTTGCGATGGTTTGTTCTCGGCCGGGTGATTCGTATTTATTTTGTTTTAGCGATGAATTCACCAATTTTTTTATCTGTTTCTGCGATATGGTCTTCCAGCCAGCCTTTGAGGAAAATTGCCATATCGAGGTTTAATATTTTTTGTCCTGCCCGGAGTTTTTC
>JBAVNP010000118.1:0-7049 GCA_049691175.1 Sedimentisphaerales bacterium | reverse complement strand
TTTTGGCTTGTTTTCGCTGATGACATACGTTCTAATGTTGTTCGCTGTTGCCTAAAAACTTGTCAAATTGAATCAACGAATATAAGATGTATTAATGGCAAAACACTCAGATATAAGGAGGCATTTTGATGAAAAAATTGATTCTAATTATAATTGCGACTTTATTATGCAGTAATTTATTAGCGGTTTCCTTCGGCAAAGCTCAGGACAAGCAGGACAGTAAGATTGAGAAGTGGGGCTTTTATGAATTGTCGCTGCCCGGCCCATCAGCAGGCAAGCCGTTTATTGACATTGGATTCAGCGCTGTCTTTAAACAGGGTGACAGGACTTTTGAGCCAGAGGGGTTTTATGACGGAAATGGAATCTTTAAAATCCGTTTTATGCCCGACAAAGAAGGGATTTGGACCTTTAAGACAAAAAGCAACCGCGAAGAATTGAACGGCAAAAAAGGACAGTTCGAATGTATCGCACCATCGACAAATAATCACGGCCCTGTGCACGTCGCGAACACTTTTCATTTTGCCTATGCTGACGGCAAACCTTACAAGCAGCTCGGCACGACGTGTTATGCCTGGATTCATCAAACCGAAGCATTGGAAGAGCAAACGCTCAAGACGCTGGCAACCGCACCGTTCAACAAACTCCGCATGTGCGTTTTTCCCAAGCGATATAGTTGGAACAAAAATGAGCCGCGTTATTATCCGTTCGAGGGCAATGAACCCAATCATTGGGACTTCACGCGATTCAATCCGGAATTCTTCCAGCATCTGGAGAAGCGTGTCGGCCAGTTGCGTGATCTTGGAATTGAGGCAGACATCATTTTGTTTCACCCCTACGACAAAGGCCATTGGGGGTTTGACCGGATGCCGGCGGAGGTGGACGACCGTTATTTGCACTACGTCATCGCGAGGCTCGGGGCGTATCGCAATGTCTGGTGGTCTCTGGCGAACGAATACGATTTTATGAAGGAAAAGCGCGAATCGGACTGGGACCGATTCTTCCAGATTGTGCAGGCAAAAGACCCATACCAGCACTTGCGTTCAATTCATAACGGCACGCTCTTCTACAACCATAACCAGCCATGGGTGACGCACGCCAGTATTCAGAGCGGCGCGGCGTTGTTGGACTACAGCCGCGCGGTAATCTATCGCGACGTGTATCGCAAGCCTATCGTGTTCGACGAGGTCAAATATGAAGGCAATATCCCGAAACGCTGGGGTAACATCTCTGCGGAGGAATTGGTCCTGCGGTTCTGGAATGGTGTCGTGGCGGGCACTTACGTCGGCCACGGCGAGACCCTCCTCGATCCTAACGATGTGCTTTGGTGGTCAAAGGGTGGTGTGCTCAAAGGGCAAAGCCCAGCGAGGCTTGCGTTTCTTCGCAAGATTATGGATGACGGCCCAGCGGATGGGCTGGATCCAATCGACAGAAACCTTCCCATTGCCACCGGCGGCAAACGCGGCGAATACTATCTCATCTACTTCGGCACCGAGGCCCGCACGAGTTGGCCGTTCGAGTTATATAAAGCCGAACTCGCCGACGGCATGAAGTTCACCGCCGAAGTTATAGACACATGGAATATGACTATCACGCCGGTGGAAGGCGTGTTCACACTGAAGAAAAAGGATGATTATTTTTTTGCCAACAAAGATGCGCGTTCGATTACGCTGCCGGGCAAACCTTACATGGCGATTCGGATTAAGCGGGTAAAGGAGTGAATGCTAAATGAAAAAAATGATTGTCGCCTTTATGATAAAGATTTTAAAAAGGTAAGGTTACCATTGAAACCCTACATGGCTTTACGTATAACTGAAATAATTCAATAACTCCAGGACAGATGAAGCGTTAATCTGCGAGGTGACGGATACCGGCACACCGCAATTAACGAGGTATCAGCGGGTGGTTGTGGAGGTTGAATAGCAATTTCTTTCTGAAGATCATCTGACTTTCAGTAATGCAACTATGTTATAGTATCGACTGTTTTTTCACCACGGAGCCACAAAAGACAAAGAGAACCAGAATAAAAATTTGAGTAATTTGAATTATATTGAAGGAATATGTTATGTATAAATATTTTTGTAAAGCGGTATTCGTGATAATTTTCTTTTTCTGCCCTGCATACAGTTTCTCCCGGAATCTGCCTGCATTCCCCGGCGCCGAAGGATACGGAAAAAATACTGTTGGGGGGCGGGGCGGTGTTGTCTACGAAGTTAATAACCTGAATGACAGCGGATATGGTAGTCTTCGGGCGGCAGTACAAGCATCAGGACCAAGGACTGTAGTGTTCAGGGTTTCAGGAACGATAGTCCTGGATAGTGCGCTGAACATCAAGAATCCTTATATCACCATAGCCGGGCAAACAGCACCGGGAGATGGTATTTGTATTAGAAGATACCCATTAGTAATTGACGCCGACCAGGTTATCATCCGGTATCTGCGGGTAAGATTGGGAGATGAATCGGGTCTTAAGTATGATGCCGTATCAGGCAAGTTTGCTAAGAACATTATTATTGATCATGTATCGGCAAGTTGGAGTGTTGATGAGACAATGTCTATTTACCATTGCACTAACATAACTGTTCAATGGTGCCTGGTGGCGGAAAGCCTGTTTAATTCCAAGCACCCTAAAGGCCCCCATGGGTATGGAGGTATTTGGGGGGCAAACTATAGTACCTACCATCATAACCTGCTGGCACATCACACCAGCCGTAATCCCCGTTTCGCTTCGGGTTGCGGATATGTCGATTACAGAAATAACGTGATATACAACTGGGGTGGGAACAGTGCCTATGGCGGCGAAGCTCACCAAGTAAATGATAGGCGCGTCCCGCCGATTGAATTTTCCAATGTCAATATGGTGGCTAATTATTACAAGTCAGGACCTGCAACTGGATCAAGCTTAAAGTCCCGCATTGTTAATCCTACATACCGCGACGTAAAAACTGATTATGGTAAATTTTATGTTGCCGATAATTACATAGTAGGTAATGCCACGGTTACAGCCGACAACTGGAATGGTGGCGTAAATCCCCAGGGCGGTACTGGAGATATTCCGTTAGTAAAACTTACTAGTCCGTGGCCGGCTATGGCTATTAACCAGCAAACTGCACAAGAAGCCTATTCTTCTGTTCTTGACAACGCAGGCTGCAGCCTTGTACGCGATTCCGTGGATACTCGTATTATTACTGAAGTAACAAATGGCACTGCAACTTATGAAGGGTCAACATACAAACAAGATAATACCGTGCCCGATAAATCAAAAAAAACCGGTATTATTGATTCGCAGACAGACGTTGGCGGCTGGCCGGAACTGAAAAGCACAACAGTCCCCACCGACACCGACCATGACGGTATGCCCGACGATTGGGAAATTATGAAGGGTCTTAACCCCAATAATGCTGCTGATAGGAACAAAGTTGCGGCCGATGGTTACACCATGCTGGAAAAATATCTAAACAGTATTGAATTCAATACTCCGGTAAAAAATATTCGAATTACGCGCAAATCAGACAGCGTTATTGAAATCCGCTGGGCCGATACATATTTGGCCGAGGAAGGCTTTACAATTGAGCGTTCGGTAAATAGTGGCGAATTCAAATTACTGGCCGAAGTGGGTAAGAATGTTTCATCCTTTACCGACAATACAGTAAATGCCACCGACAAATATACTTTCCGTGTAAATGTAAGACCCGTGATTAAACTATAGATGTGCCTGTAACAGTTGCGCCCTCAACGGCATCTGTACGAAACTAAAATTTTTAAAAAAGAATAAATATGAAACGAAACATCTTAGCTACGCTGTTGGCGCAGCCGCCCTGGCAGCAACATGGCAAACTTCAGGTGTCCAAAAATGGGCACACGATTCAACATAAAGACGGTACTCCATTTCTGTGGATTGGAGATACGGGATGGGGTATGTTTCAACAGCTCACGCGTGAAGAGGTTGATCAGTACTTGGATAACCGTCAAAAGCTGGGATTTACTGTAATTCAATCAGTGGCATTTTGGTATCCGCATGGTGGTGGGATGAAAAGTGGTCCTCATAATGCCGCCAATGCCTATGGCCATCGACCCTTTAGTGGTGATGAAGATTCTCCTAACACAGCCGAGCCATTGATTGTTAAGGGAGGGAGCCCTGACTCACCCAATGACTATTGGGATCATGTAGACTATGTAATTGGGGCTATAAAGAAACGGAATATGTATTTGGCCTTGTTGCCTTGTTGGGGGAAAGCCTATATCACCCAGCAATTTGATGGGTCTCACGAAGTGTTCACAGAGAAGGAAGCCAAGGCCTATGGTTGCTTCTTGGGGAAACGTTATCAGCAGGAACCGCACATCATTTGGGTACTAGGTGGCGATACCAAGGCACAGATCAAGGGTTATGACAAGAATCATATCTTCTGGGATTACGACAAGCGTTTTATCTTCAGGGCTATGGCAGAGGGGATTGCGCAGGGTGTGACTGGGCAACAGCCCGCCTGGAATCAAGCCAACCCGGCCTGGAACCAGGTTTTTATGACCTATCACCCGGATGGTGACGCTCCTGATAATTCTTCGAAATGGTTTCATGAGGATGCCTGGCTTACTGCCAATGGCGTAGAAGTTTGGGAAGAGGTGGACAAAGTCTACCCGACGATGTTAAGTGAATACCAACTTAACAAGCCGATTAAACCGAGTCTTTTTCTGGAGGGATCCTATGAATTTGGTTCTTATCGTCATGAATGTGGCTGGGTAACCCCTGTCAAGGTGCGTCGGCAGATTTACCATACTTTCTTTGCCGGCGGAGCCGGGCATACCTATGGGGCAGGACCGATTTGGGCCATGCGTGGTAACGGTGGGGATTACAATTGTGGCTACACCTGGAAACAGGCTCTTGAGTTTCCTGCTGGCGCTAATTTTGCCGGCGTTGCTAAGGCGTTTTTAATAGAGCATCAATGGTCTGAATGGGTCCCGGATCAAGGTATTTTAGATGGGGCAGCCGGTGAGGGTGAAAGCTTAAAAACCGCTGTTACTTGCGCATCTGGCTGTATGGCCTTGGTGTACTTTTCCAATAACTCGCAGGCGAAGATAAAAAATACTCTGAACAAGGCAGCCGTAGCCCATTGGTTTGATCCACGCAACGGTCAAGTGGAACAGGCAGGTCGATTTAAGCAGAATGAGGTCCGGGACATGGTCCCACCTGAAAAGTGGGAAGACGCCATATTGGTCCTTCAAGTTAGTGACCAAGAAGGACAACTTGTAAGGAGAGCCAAAAAGGTTGATTGATTTAAATTAGAATTCATTTTTATAAAAAGTAAAATTATCTTAATAAAATTTGTATGACAACTTTCATTCATTATTTCGCTTTACTATTAAATTTAAAAACGTTAGGAAAACTCATGAATCAGTACAAATCGATGATATTTTTTCTTCTTATTTTGCTCTTTAGCACAAAGCTAACCGCCCAGGAAGATTCTCCGGGCCGAATTCCTGAATATCCTGTCACTTATGAATTCCCGACTGTTGATGGCATCAAAGACGTTTTAAACCGTGTGTGCGTCTATTACGAATCTACCAGCCCACAAAAAATTATCGATGCAGAAACAGGCAAAGAGATTACTGACTTTTCGAAGTTGAACAAGAATGCACGAGTTTCAGGCGGCTTCTCGAGCGAATGGTCCTACACCCATGGTGTTGTGCTCTCAGCTTTCAATTACATCGATGATGTGACTGGCGAAAAAAAGTTTTTTGCCAACAACACCAAGTTTTATGATTTTGTGATCGAGCACTTGCCGTATTTTCGAAAAAACGCCGAGAAATTTGGAAACCAATCAAGCGGTTGGCCTGCGATCATCGATATGGACTCACTCGATGATTGCGGTGCCCTCGGTGCTGCGATGATCAAAACGTATTTAAAAGATAAAAATAAAAACTATCTCGAACTGATCAACATCACTGCAGATTATATTTCCAACAAACAATTCCGCCTGGAAGACGGCACCCTGGCCCGTCATCGCCCACAATATCAATCAATTTGGGCAGATGATTTATACATGAGTGTTCCATTTCTTGCCAATATGGGTGTGCTCACCGGAGATAAAAAATATTTCGATGATGCAGTTAAACAGATTTTGCAAATGGCTGACCGGCTCTATATTCCCCAGAAAGAGCTATTTGACCATGGCTGGAATGTGACATCGGGTGATTATGATCCACGTTTTTACTGGGGCCGTGCCAACGGTTGGGCGCTGATGTCGATGGCGGAATTGCTCGGCGTATTGCCGAAAGATTATCCGGGCCGGGATAAAATTCTGCACTTATATCGTTCGATGGTCCGCAGCCTGGCCGGTCTACAAGACGGCACCGGTTTCTGGCACAATCTGCTGGATAAAAACGATACCTATCTGGAAACATCCTGCACAGCCATGTTTACTTTTGCCATTGCCAAAGGCATCAATGAAGGATGGATTAGCCACGTGTACGGTCCGGTGGCAATCACAGGCTGGAACGCCATCAAAACGCGCGTGCTTAAAAATGGCGCCGTGGAGGGTACCTGCGAAGGCTCCACATTCGCGAATGACAATACGTATTACTACTATCGTAGCAGAAGCATTTACGCAACTCATGGTTATGGCCCGGTACTCTATGCCGGCGCAGAAATGATTCGCTTATTGCAAAACGACAAATTCGATATACAAATTCCCAAACCTAATGCCATCAACAGCACTTTTCACTTTCGTTTAAAAAGTGAATGGCCTAAGAAATAACAGCATCTCCACCCAATATCTCCTTCCAGGCTGTGTGGTCTTCTGCCCCAACCTTGTTTTGCTGACTCGATTGTAATGTAAAACAGAATCGGCCTGAACAGAGTGTTTTTAAGCATGTCCTTGGAGACGGTCTATTCAGAAAACTGAAATTTTAACTTTTTAAAGAGCATTAGAGGACAGTATTTTCAAGGAGCATGTCACGAGCTGTTAAAAAGCCATTTTATGATTCTAACGGCATGGGTTATACTTGACACTGCTTATTCTGACTTCCCGAATATGAATTTGTAGGTCATATGAGAT
>JBAVNP010000117.1:0-8205 GCA_049691175.1 Sedimentisphaerales bacterium | reverse complement strand
TTTTGGCTTGTTTTCGCTGATGACATACGTTCTAATGTTGTTCGCTGTTGCCTAAAAACTTGTCAAATTGAATCAACGAATATAAGATGTATTAATGGCAAAACACTCAGATATAAGGAGGCATTTTTATGAAAAAATTGATTCTAATTGTATTTGCGACTTTATTATGCAGTAATTTATTAGCGGTTATGGACAGTAACAGTAAGATTGAGAAGTGGGGTTTTTATGAACTGTCGCTGCCCGGTCCATCAAAAGGTAACCCGTTTATTGACATTGAATTCAGCGCTGTCTTTAAACAGGATGACCGAACTTTCGAGCCTAATGGTTTTTATGACGGAAATGGAATCTTTAAAATCCGTTTTATGCCCGACAAAGAGGGAATTTGGACTTACAAGACAAAAAGCAACCGCGAAGAATTGAACGGCAAAGAAGGACAGTTCGAATGCATCGCACCATCAAAAGATAATCACGGCCCTGTACGCGTCGCGAACACGTTTTATTTCGCCTATGCCGACGGCAAACCGTATTATCCGTTTGGCACTACAGCTTATGCCTGGACACACATGAGCCAGGAAATTCAGGAAATGACACTCAACACGTTGAAAAATTCAGGTTTTAATAAAGTGCGCATGTGTGTTTTTCCTAAAAATCACGATTTAGTTAAAGAAGAACCAGAAATCTATCCTTTTCCAATGGAAGTGAAAAAGGACTCAAGCGGAAAGGATATAAAGGTATGGGATTTTAATCAGTTTAACCCTGCATTTTTTCAACATCTTGAGAAAAGAATAAATGATTTAAGCCGGTTAGGCATAGAGGCCGATTTAATTCTTTTCCATCCTTACGACAAAGGCCGATGGGGATTTGATGCAATGTCCAACGAAGTAAATATCAGGTATATTAAATATTTAACAGCCCGGTTATCATCGTTTCGGAATGTATGGTGGTCTATGGCCAATGAGTTTGATCTTGTGAAAGCCAAAAGCCATGACGACTGGGACTTGCTGTCGAAAACAGTTGTAGCATCGGATCCATACCGTCATTTATGTTCGATACATGGCAGCACAGCTCGTTATTACGAATACTGGAAACCCGAGTTTACCCATGTGAGTGTTCAGGACGAAGCGCCGGTAATGAATTTTGGGGCTGCTGCTATATTGCGGAATGCATATTCCAAACCCATTATTTATGACGAAGTGGGTTATGAGGGAAATCTTAAGCAACGCTGGGGGTGGTATAGTCCCGAAGAAATGACGTATCTGGTATGGATGGGTGTGATTGGCGGAACCTACGTTACTCACGGGGAAGCGTACATGTTTAAAGACAATACAGATATAATCTTTTGGGCCAAAGGCGGTGAGTTCAAAGGCACAAGCTGGAAACGAATTGCGTTCCTGAGAAAAATCGTTGAAGAGTGTCCCAACCCGCTTCAAATGGCAGATGTAAGCCGTGACAATTACACCTCTACAGCAGGCAGCGGCTATTACATCATTTATTTCGGCAAAGAAATGAACGAATCGTGGCTTTTTAATCTTCCAATCAGAAACGGCAGAAACGCCAGCAAAGCCGCTAACTATAAAAAACCAGTGCAGGGAACACGTTTCAAAGTTGAAATTATTGATACATGGGATATGACTATTCAAACATGTCCGTTAACTTTCGAAACTACAAAGGAAATTGATTATCGTGTATATGACAAGGATTTTCAGAAAGTCAGACTCCCACTGAAACCTTATATAGCTTTAAGAATAACTGAAATACCCCAATAAGGTGAAAGGTAAACCTATAATCGGATTAGTCATGAAGTCTCTTCAGGCTGAGTTTTTTCAGGAAATGAAAAAAGGGGCTTTAGAATTTGTCCAAAAACAAAATAATTTTGAACTAAAAACAGTCGGAACTTCAAATCAAACAGAAATAGAACTGCAAATTCAACTTATCGACTTACTGATACAGCAAAAAGTGGATGCTTTGGTAGTCGTGCCAATAGATTCGAAAGCGTTGGTTCCCGTAGTTGTAAAAGCTGTAAAAGCAGGCATAAAAGTGATTAATATTGACATCAGGCTCGACGAAATGCTTTTACAACAGAATGGCGTAGAACTTACTTACGTAGGTCCCGACAACGAAACAGCATCACAAATGGTGGGCAATGTACTGGCCCGTAAACTCAACAAAGATTCAAAAGTAATTTTAATCGAAGGACTTCAGGCAGCTGAAAATGCCCAACAGCGCAAGCGTGGATTTTTGAAATCCATTGCCGAATATCAACTCGAATTAGCTGCTTCGGAATCAGCCGACTGGGAAACCGACAAGGCCGAAAAAGTTTTCGCAGCGCTCTTTGCCCAACATCCCGATATCGATGGGGTAATGTGCTGTAACGATGCAATGGCTATTGGTGTAATCAGAGTGTTGGCAAAAAACGGGAAAGCAGGCAAAATCCAGGTGGTAGGTTTTGACAACGATGCCTCAGTTCAGCCTTTATTAAAATCCGGAGCCTTACTGGCAACTATCGATGCTTTCGGTTCGCAAATGGCTATACAGGGTATTAAGTATGCGCTAAAAGTCCTGGGTGGATTGGAAAATAAAGGTTCGTACAGCACCGAATTTAAATTGATTCAGCATCATAATTAAAAATTGTTTTGGTATTTGTAAAGATGTCGGGTTACTGAATATCCTTTGACCTAAGAATTATTAATAATGTTAAAAACGGGAAAGTTCGATTATAATCTATAATTCAGACAGATAAAAATGCAAACACGGAAAGGAATTGATTTTATGGAAAGTCATATGAGAAACGAAAACAGTGTCCATCTGCAGAAGAAATCTTTATTTTTATTCCCATTGCTGGTCTTATCAGCAATCTGCTGTGGTGCTTACCAGGACAAGAAGGGCCAGAACCCCTGGGACAACGGCAAGCTTGTCGTTTCCGAAAATGGCCGCTATCTGCAACATGACAACGGCAAACCGTTCTTCTGGCTCGGCGACACCTGTTGGCTGCTCGTCCAGAAACTCAACCGCGACGAGATCAAAACCTATTTCGCCGACCGCAAAGCCAAAGGCTTCAACGTCGTTCAAACCGTCATCGTCCAGATGCTCACAGACAAAACCGTGTATGACGACAGCCCCATCGTGGACGGCGATATTACGAAACTCAATGTCACGGCCGGTAGCGATTTTGCCGACGCCGCGCAATATGATTATTGGGATCACGTGGACTACGCCATCGAGACCGCCGCCGCCAACGGCATTTATCTCGCGGTCGCGCCGATGTGGAGTCACACCGTCCGCCGCACGCCTATCACAAAGGAACAGGCCGAAGTTTACGCATCCGCAGTTGCCGAACGCCTGAAGAACAAACCGAATATCATCTGGCTCAATGGCGGCGCGGGCAAAGGCGATGTGGACACCGACGTCTGGCAGGCCATCGGAGCAGCCATCAAGAAGAACGACCCGAATCATTTGATGACTTTCCATCCGTTCGGTCGCACGCAGTCCTCGACGTGGTTCAACGACGCCGCTTGGCTGAATTTCAATATGTTCGTCTCCGGCCACAGGCGGTACGATCAGGATGATTCGCCAAAAAAATATGGGGAAGACAACTGGAGATATGTTTTGGAAGACCTTTCGAAAACACCACGCAAACCTACCCTTGATGGAGAACCTTCATACGAAGCGATTCCGCAGGGGCTGCACGATGTAAACCAGCCTTACTGGACAGCCGATGATGTCAGAAGGTACGCATACTGGTCTGTATTTGCCGGTGCATGCGGACATACTTATGGGCAAAACGCAGTCAGACAAGTTTATAAAAAAGGGGAAATCAAACCTTCAAGTGCGCCGAAACGATTCTTTGTTGAATCACTTGATGATGCCGGCGCCTGTCAGATGCAATATGTCAAAAACCTAATCCTCTCGCGGCCTTACTTTGATCGTGTGAATGACCAATCGCTTGTCGCCGATGACGAAGGCGAGAAATACGACCGTGTGCTCGTGACCAAAGGAAAGGATTTCCTGATGGCCTACACCTACACCGGTCGTGAATTCAAACTGAAACTGGGCCGCATCTCCGGCAAGGAAGTCGTCGCGTGGTGGTTCAACCCGCGCACCGGCGAAGCGACAAAATTAGGCAACTATAAGAACAAAGGTTCTAAATCATTCGACCCACCGGGCGAAAAAGCAAACGGAAACGATTGGGTGCTGGTGCTGGACGACGCTTCCAAGAAGTTCAGCACGCCCGGAATGCTGGCAGATAACTCGTTTCAGAAACCGCGTGTCATTGTCTCGTCCGACATCGGCGGCAGCGACCCGGACGATCATCAATCCATGGTTCACCTGCTCACTTACGCGGACAGCCTGGGCCTCGAAGGCTTGATCTCGACGCAGACGAGCCTCGGCAACAAGAAGGCGGAAATCCTCAAGGTGATTGGTCTTTACGAGCACGATTACCCGAACCTGAAAACGTATTCGGACAAATACCCCACGCCCGACGCCCTGCGGGCCATCACGAAGTCGGGCTTGGCCAAGCAGTTGGGCGCGTCCGGCATTGGCCAGCCGACCGAAGGTTCGGACTGGATCATCCAATGCGCGCGTCGCGACGACCCGCGTCCGCTCTACGTTTTGGTTTGGGGCGGGATTCACGATGTCGCCCAAGCGCTGCACGACGCGCCGGATATTTTGCCGAAACTGCGAGTCTATTTCATTGGCGGTCCGAACAAACAGGGCAGCGTGAACGCCTACAATTACATCGAGCAGAATTTTCCCAAACTCTGGATGATTGAGGACAACGCCACCTATCGCGGGTGGTTCGTGGGCGGCAACCAAACCGGCGAGTGGGGTAACCGGGAATTCGTCACCCGACACGTCGCCGGCCACGGCGCGCTCGGAGATTTTTACGTCACTCTTCACGAAAGCAAGTTGAAGATGGGCGATACTCCCTCGGTCGGGTGGCTGCTGCACGGCGTGCCTGAAGATCCGACGCAGCCCGGCTGGGGCGGAAAATTCGTGCGTGTCTGGGACGGACGCAAAACGATTTTCGACCACCTGCCCACCAATGCGACCGAGCAGGCCGAGGTGTTCGGCGTGATCGAAATCGCGCTGCCCGTGCCCAAAGGCTTTTCCGCCACGAATACCGCCACCTTGATTCTTGACGGTCGCGGCCACATTGCCGGCGTGAACGAGGGTAAAGTTCTTCGCTTCCGTTTCGCGACGCGCGACGTGAAAGTCTTTTCGTATGTGATCAAGAGCGACTTTGCCGGACTCGACGGCAAGTCAGGCACGTTCAGCGCCGTGCGGCCGCCCATCGAGCGCACGAGCAAACCTTCCACCGTACATCCGAACTGGTGGACCGATGATCCCGATCCGGCGATGTTCGAGGGCGTGCATCCAGGCGCAAAGAGCATCAATCAATGGCGCGTGGATTTTCTAAGCGACTTTGCCGCGCGCATGGAACGGTGCAAAGCACCTGCCGGTAAAAATCAGTGCCAGCCGCCGCAAGTTCAGAAGCTTTAAGACCTGAAAGTCATGAAAACCGTCCATATTATCTGCGAGGTAACGGATACCGGAACACTGCAATTAACAAGGTATCAGCGGGTGGTTCTCGAGATTGAATAGCAATTTTTTTAGTCTTTGTCCACCAACTAAGCAGGGAGTGACCGCGAAACTCATCTTGAGCGTCAAGCCCCAGAATATGGCGGATATTTTGAAAGAGATTAAAGGTTTATAAAATGAGAAAAATTCTACTGTATTTTTTTCCTTAATCACAGTTGTCTTAAGTTCATTAGCAGGAAGCCCTATTAAAATAATGCCTGTTGGTAATTCTATCACGGCTGGTGAACACTACCATTTACCAGCTTTGGCGGAACGAACCGGATACAGGAAAGCTCTCTATGAAATGCTGATTAATTCTGGATATAATGTTGATTTTGTTGGTTCGCAGCAACATGGAGAGCGGTCCGAAGATGATAAAGATTGGTATGACTGGAATTGTGAAGCCTATCCTGGTTGGAAAATCCCTGATATTGCAAACAAAGTTAAAATTGCATTGAAGACATATAAACCAGATATCCTTCTGGTTCATGTTGGAACTAATGGTAGTGAATGGAAACTTAAACCAGGCCAAGTTAAGGATATGCTGGATACGATCAATACCTTTTCAGTTGATAATAATCATCCAATGACTGTATTTCTTTGTTTAATTATCAACCGGTTTAAAGGCGGACATGCTCCAACAACTCAATTCAATAAAGATGTCGCTAATATGGTAAATGCCAGGTCTGGTGATAAAATAAAAATTATTTTGGTAGATATGGAGAATGGAGCTGGTTTAGATTATTCTGATAGTCCACCAGACCCAAATGCCAATCCTCCCTATGAAGGTGGTGATATGTTGGGTGAAACATATCCGGGCGTAGCTTATGATAAATATCATCCCAATGATAAAGGGAATACCAAGATGGCTGTAAAATTTTATGAAGAACTTGTCAAAGAACTTAAAAAGCCAGCTAAGATAGCAAATTCTAAATGTCCGGAGTTCGGGAATGGTTCACGCCGCTCTTTGGAGCACTAGGGCCGAGACTTCCCGCACAAGTTTGCCGTTAGAGCTCTATAAAGCCACTCGCCGACGGTATGAAGTTTGCCGCCGAAGTGATCGACACCTGGAACATGACCATTACGCCGGTTTGGATGAATATCAGGGTGTGGAAAAACAAGGTTTTTGAGATACCCTTATTCTGAAATTCCAAAATCATAAATTCCTGAACCAACTTCCAGAATTACCCAGCCATCCTGAAATCCTACTGTCTTAACAATCCTGGATTTTGAAACCGGTTCGTTATCAACAGCTACTTTTTCAGGACTGCCTGCTGGTAAATAAACGGTAGCCGTTGTATTGGGAGGAATTGTGATACTCAGAATGAACCTGCTGTCTTTCCAACGCCATTCCGAAATTATTTTACCATAAACCGACTGATGTTCGGCTTTAGCAAATGTCAGTTCCCTTGTCGGATAAGGTTTGATGATAATGTGTTTATAACCGGGTTTTTCAGGATCAATGGATAAACCGGCTACAAATGAATACAGCCATTTACCAACAGCCCCATAGGCATAATGGTTAAATGAATTCATTCCAGCATCCTGAAATGAATTATCTGGTTTGATGCAATCCCATCGTTCCCATATGGTTGTGGCGTCTTTGGTTACAGGATATAACCACGAAGGATACCTCTTGTTGAAAAGCAGCATGTAAGCTAAATCAGGATATCCATTTTGGGTCAGAGTTTGGCATATAAGCGGTGTACCAAGAAATCCGGTAGTTAAGTGCCCGAAATTAGTAACGTCATCTGCCAGTCTTTTTGCGACAATTGGTATTAGCGTATCCGGAACCAAATCAAATGATAATGCAAGTATATAAGCCGTTTGCGTTCCGGACGAAAGTCTGCCGGTCTGGGTTATAAATTCCCTGGCGAAAGCTGCTTTAATCTTAGGCAGTAATGCTGCATAGTTCCTGGCATCCTCTTCCTTTCCCAGAATCGCTGCAATTTTTTGAAGCACCCCGGTTGAGTAATAGAAATAGGCTGTTGCAATCAGGTCTTTTTCAGTATTGGCACCGGCATAACCATAATCGGGTGCTGCATATCGGTAGCTCATGTATTCGGAAAACGCCAGCCAGTCTCCGAAATGAAATCCATAATCGAAAATATATTTGTCACCGGCATGAAAACGCATGAATTCAACCCATGCTTTCATAGATTGATACTGGTTTTCAAGGATCCGTTTATCACCATAAGCCTGGTAAACTTCCCAGGGTATTATCACGGCAGCATCTGCCCAGCCGGTGGCGCCGTAACCATCAGACCATCCGGTGCCGCCGCCACCCTCAACAACCATAGGAACAACCCAGGGTACGCTGCCATCTTGTTTCTGATCAGTAATAAAATCTTTCATCCATTTTTCGTAAAATGAAGTTGCATCCATATTAAAGCAGGCAGTAGGTGTAAATACCTGGGCGTCGCCTGTCCAGCCAAGCCTTTCGTCGCGTTGCGGGCAATCGGTTGGCACATCCAGAAAATTCCCGCGAAGACTCCATTGGATATTTTTTTGCAGTTGATTGACCAGCGTGTCGGAACATGTAAAATCACCAATCGGCTTCATATCGGAATGGATTACCTTTCCGGTAATATCATTTAATGTAATATCACTGTTATAGTCCGATAC
>JBAVNP010000116.1:0-11415 GCA_049691175.1 Sedimentisphaerales bacterium | reverse complement strand
GATATGCCCGCCGGCTGATATAGGTTCGGAAACACCTCCGGCGTTCATATCCTCAGCGGTCTTTTCGATAACGCTGTAAGGCTCGACGAGCGACCCCGGCCGCACAGGTTTCCACAGCCCGCCGACTTTTGCACTCTCGTCATTCGAATATTTTTCCGCAAGCCCGGCGAAATCCTCGCCGTTCTTGATTTTCTGCTCTATCTGGCCGGCAAGTTCCATCGCCTTTTGTTCTCCGTTTATATTTGGGTCGTTAGCATCAGCGAACTTTTCAGTCTCAAGGTCGATAAGCCGAAATTCGATAGAAGCGTTCTTTGTGTAGCTTTCGCCCTTTATGGACTCGTAATACTTTACAAGTTCCGAATAGGTTATTGGCTTTTCATCTTTCATTTCCTCCGACAGGAACGCCTGCACAAGAATGGCTCGTCTTTGTTGCTGGTAAAAATCCTGCCACGTTGTCCCCATTTCTTTGAACATTTGTTCGACGGTGGCGTAATTGCCGCCGTAATGTGCGATGAATCGCTGCACTTCCTGTTCCACGATTTTATCGATAATGCCCTGGTCTATATTTTCCGGCAGTGCCGCCTTTGCCTTTTGGTATAATTTTATATCTGCGACTTTCTGCAGCATAACATCCACAAGCAGTCTCTTCGCTTTTTTATTGAATATTTCGTAGTCATACTCCTTGGCCAGTGCGTCTATCTGCGGTTTCACCGGCCTGATTAGCTCATCTGCGGTTATCGCCGTCGATTCGATAGACAGTGTAACTCCGCCGGCAGGTGCTGGCATCTTCGGCATAGCGGCCGGCGGCTTCACCGCCTTTAGTCTCGCTTCACTCACATCATGTTTCTTGGCCTCTTCGCACCCCCAAAACCAGACCGCCGCGCTGCAAATCATCATCCCTGTGATTAATTTTCTCATATCCATATATATTTCCTGTAAACAGAGTCCTTGTTTCAAAAACACGATTATAATTTGTATCACTTCTTTTTGCGAAGTATTTTTCTCAGCATCGCAAGCAGCGTTTGGGGCTCGAAATATTTGTCTTCAAGCCTGATATGCACCGTCGCCGCATCGGGTATCCTGACAATGCCGGGCGATTTTGCGAAAAGGGCGGCAATGTTTTCAATTGTGTCTTTTTCAAAGGCGAAAACCACATCTTTTCCCATTATTGTTATTGAGCGGATATTATGTGCCGATGCGAGTATTCGTATCTCCGCAAGGTCGATAAGTCTTTTTGTCTCCTCGCCAATCTCGCCGAACATATCCTTTAGCTGCTCGGTCAGTCTGGCAAGGTCCTCGCTTGTCCTCGCCGCCGCAATCTGCCGGTAAACGTTCATTCTTTGCGAATCGGACGGTATATAATTTCGCGGTATGAATGTTGAGAATCCCAGGTCGATAACGGTCAGCGGTTCTTTCTCGACAGGTTCGTTTTTAAGTCTTTTTACCGCGTCGGCAAGCAGCCTGCAGAAAAGTTCATAGCCGACCGTATTTATATGCCCCGACTGCTGCGGCCCGAGGATATTTCCCGCCCCGCGGATTTCCAAATCCCGCAGCGCAATTTTGAATCCCGCTCCTAACTGCGAATATTCTTCGATTGCTTTAAGTCTTTTTACCGCTATCGGGCTGATGCTTCTTGTTTTCGGCAGCAGAAAATACGCAAATGCCCTGTATTTGAATCTCCCGACCCTTCCGCGAAGCTGATGAAGCTGCGCAAGTCCGAACCGGTCCGCGTTGTTTACGATAATGGTATTTGCGTTTGGAATGTCGATGCCCGATTCGATTATCGCCGAGCAGACAAGCATATTTGTCTCGCCAAGCACAAAATCAATCATTGCCTTTTCAAGTTCATGCTTGTGCATTTGTCCGTGTGCGACCGCGATTTTGACATCGGGCAGTAATTTCTGTATCTCGTCCGCGATTTTCTCTATCGTCTGCACGCGATTGTGCACAAAGAAAATCTGTCCCTGCCTGTTGAGTTCTAATGTCACCGCTTTTTTTATCAATTCCGCATCATATTTTTTCACGCCCGTTACGACAGCCCGCCTGTCCAGCGGCGGCGTCGCCAGCGAGCTTATATCCCGTAGCCCCAGCATCGCCATATGAAGCGTTCTCGGTATCGGCGTCGCCGTCATCGTCAGGACATCGACATTGATTCGCATCTTTTTTAATTTTTCCTTGTGTTCGACCCCGAACCGTTGCTCTTCGTCGATTATCAGTAATCCTAAATCTTTAAATCCCACATCGCCGCTCAGCAGTCGATGCGTGCCGATGAGAATATCGACCTTTCCCTGCTTGGTTCGTTTCAGAATATCGGCCGCCTGCACCTTTGTCTTGAAGCGGTTGACTGATTCGATGGCTATCGGGAAATCCGCGAATCTTTGCGTAAACGTCCTTTCGTGCTGAATGCACAAAACCGTCGTCGGCACCAAGACCGCGACCTGCTTGCCGCCCTCGACAGCCTTGAACGCCGCCCGCATCGCAAGTTCTGTTTTACCGTATCCCACATCACCGCACAGTAACCTGTCCATCGGCAGCGGCTTTTGCATATCAGCTTTGATTTGCTCGACAGCGCTAATCTGGTCCGGCGTCTCCTGATATAGAAACGATTGCTCAAATTCTCTCTGCCAGTTTGAATCGGCTTCGTAAGCGATGCCTTTAATGCTTTGCCGTCTCGCCTGCATTTCAAGCAGTTCAGCCGCGAAATCCGCCGTTGCCGCCGCGACCTTCTTTTTTTGATTTTCCCATTTCTTGGTCCCGATTTTATTCAGCTTCGGCCGCACCGCCGATGTCCCGATATATTTCTGCACAAGCCCGATTGTTTCCGCCGGCACGTGGATAATCGCCTTATCAGCGTATTGCAGTGTCAAAAATTCGCATTTGCGCCCCTGTTTTTCTATTACCTCGATGCCCTTGAATTTCCCGATGCCGTAATTTATATGAACGACATAATCGCCTTTATTCAGTTCTGCGATTGAGTCGATGGAAATTGCCGCCCCTACAGGCCGGATAGTTCGCCGCACAATTGCCTGCCCGAATAATTCATGATGCGTAACGACTATTGTTTTAATGTCCTCAATTATGAAACCTTTATGAACGAACCCTATCGGTAAATGAAAATTTTCCGCCGTAGCGCCGCCGTTTTCCGCAATAATTTCTTCAACTCTTTTCACCTCCGCCGCGTTTTCGCAGAACATATTAATATTCCACCCCTGCTCTGCCATTTGCACAAGCTCCTGCAGGACTTCCCGATGTCCAGACCACGCCGGAGCGTTTTTATGTTCGAATTGCCTGTGGTGAGCGTAGTCGAACCACTGCGTGCTTTTTATCCGCAGTTCGATACTGTCAGGCTCATCCGCGAATCTGCTGACAAAAATTTTCTTAAAGCCGCCAATCGCCTCGTAAATTTCACCCCATTTATATAATTTTTCCGGCCTTTCAACCCTGTGCAGAAAAACATCAGCCACTTCCTGCACTTCGCCCGGCTCTTCGATAAAAATTATTGTTTTAGGGTCGATTATTTTTAGAAAATTTGTCTGATTATCTTTGTTATTATTTCCGCCGGCGGACGCAATTGTAATTTCGTTGATATGTTCCGCCGACCTTTGGGTATCAAGATTTATAATTCTTATGCTTTCGATAGTATCGCCGAAAAATTCTACTCTCATAGCTTGCGGTTGGTTTGACAGTGTGGCCTGCCCTGAGCTTGTCGAATGGGTTACAGGCGCGAAAATATCGATAATCCCGCCTCTTTTTGCGAACTGCCCCGGCACATCTATCTGCGCGGCGTTTTCAAACCCGTTATCGACTAACCACGCAGAGGCCTTTTCCATTTCGATTTGCCTGCCGACTTCAAGAAATAATCCTTTTTCTAAAAGTTTTTCCGGCACTGGCACCGGCTGCATAATTGCTTGTATTGAAGTCGAAATAATCCCGTATTTAGCGGCCGCCGCTTGAGGCGGCCTAATTCCTCCGCCATTTTGAGCGGGGGCTAAACCAAGAACTAATCTTGCCCTTGCCGAGCTGATTTCATCGCTCGTCTCCACAAATTCCTCACCCGCCCACCCCGGCAATATTTCAATATTTTTACCCTCGAAAGCAATCAGGTCGTCAACGACATTATCCGCCTCGTCTAAATATGGGCTTATATATAGAATTGGTTTTTTAAGTTCTTCGTGGATATGCAGGGCCAGAAGGCGCGCAAAGCTTCCCCACGTTCCCGCAATTTTTACCCCCTCACCAAACTTTTTGGTGTGGGGGTTTACCGCCCTGTTGTCGGCCTTTAGCTGGGAAATTATCTCTTGAACACTATTTAACTGACCTATGTTCACGCTTATTAAAAATTGAAGATTTACGGAACCGCCTTCGGCAATTTATTAAAAATCTTCAATCTTCAATTTTAAATTTTTCTATTAATCCCCAAAACAGGTATTAACTGCTCTTGCGGCCTTTATCAGCGGATCATTTTTCGGCACAGTTCTGATTTTCCCTGCTACCTGCGACAGCGGCACGCTTGAAAGTTCGCCGCCCTTCATTACGACCAGCCGGTTTTTTACTCCGCTTACCAGCAGTTCCAAAGCGGTATAACCAAAACTTGTGGCCAGTATTCTATCTCGCGGCGTAGGAGTCCCGCCTCGCTGAATATAGCCGAGCGTTACGGCTCGCGTCTCAAGTTTCGTTATTTGTTCTATCTGCCCCGCAAGTTTATTTGCGATTCCGCCCAATCGTATCGGGTCCGGGCTAAAGGCAAGTTTTTTTTGAATGACCATTTTGCCGCCGACTGCTTTTGCCCCTTCCGCGACCACTATAATACTGTAGCTTTTGCCCCAGCTGTTTCGCTTCTCAACAAATTGGCATATCTTTTCAAGTCGGTATGGAATTTCAGGTATAAGAATAACATCAGCCCCGCTGGCAGCTCCCGCGTGCAGTGCAATCCACCCCGCGTATCTGCCCATCACTTCGACAATCATAACGCGGTGATGTGAGCTTGCCGTGGTTCTGAGTTTGTCTATCGCTTCCACAGCCGTATTTACCGCTGTATCGAAGCCGAAGGTAACATCGGTGCCCCAAAGGTCGTTATCGATAGTTTTTGGCACTCCGATTACGGCAAGGCCTTTTTTCGCAAACGCCGCTGCGCTTGTCATTGTTCCGTCGCCACCGATGCAGACCAATGCGTCAATCTCTTTTTCAGCCAGAGTTTCAACACAGTCATCCGAAACATCTTTAACAGTAACCTTACCGGCTTTGTTCTTTACCGGATACTTAAACGGATTTGTTGTATTATTTGAGCCCAGTATCGTCCCGCCGACGCTTAGGATATGACTGACATCACTATAGCTTAGCGGCCGCAGCCTTTTTTCAATAAGTCCTAAGTATCCGTCCTCGATGCCCCAGACCGTTATGCCGTATTTTGATATCGCCGTTTTTGTCACGGCGCGGATAACTGCGTTAAGACCCGGACAATCCCCGCCCCCCGTCATCACAGCAATCGTCTTGATTTTCTTATGTTTCATATTCTTATTTAGCCCCCGCCGCTTGAGGCGGGGAAATTAGTGGTTAGCCCCGCCAACACCTTGGCGGGGTTCATCACACGTTAACCCAAATCCCGCAAAAAATCAAACATTTCATTTATCGCCGGTTAGCCCCGCCAATACCTTGGCGGGGTCATTTAGCCGCCGCCATTTAGGGCGGCGTATTTATCTTTTCTCACTTTCTTACCCTTTTCACTTTTAACTATACCCTTTATTTTTTGTTGTTTTCCACCCAATTTACTGCTATAATTCCCCCGAATGCTTTGAGGAGGCAACTATGTAGAGTGGATAAACATTGTTAGATGTAAAATAATTATGACAAAAACTAAAACAGTGTGGACAATACTTGGACTAACTTTTTTTATTGTCGGCCCTTTGCTCTATTACATCAAGATATTTAGCGATATGGGTTTTTATTATGGTATACTTCCTCTATTCATTGTTCAGCTCGCTGCTATCGGGCTGTATGTTTTACTGCTCATTCCAGTAGTCTCAAGCAAAATAAAATGGACCATCTACTTGTTTGTTTTGGCAGCTATTAATGGCTGGGCTTTCTCTATCGTCCATTATTGGTTTCATAACCTTTCAGGTTATGGGTATACCAAAATAGGACTTTGGCCCTACTATCTTTTAACCTCGATAACATTTATTGTCTTGCTTATGTTTATGATTAGGAGAAATAAACCTAATTTTATCTTGAGTGTTGCTATTTCATCTTCTTTTCTGCTAACAATTTATTCAATTTTCAGGATGTTCAATTGGCTTGGTCCTGGCGGAGACGATGGAGCATTTTTTGGGTGGATGTATTCAATTGTTCCTATGACTATTGGAATACTTGTTCTTAATACTCTTGCTGTGTTCTATAAACCTAATATTATATTTAGAGACGATGCCAAATTGAAAAAATAGCGAAGACGGGAAATCTGTGGACACCATACTTATTTCTTCCAAATAATAAATAGTGGCCGTTTATCCCGCGGCGTGTCGGTGGTTAGCCCTGCCATCACAATGGCAGGGTTCGTCGTTTGGAATTTTTAATTTTTTATCTGTAGTTTTTATTTTTTATCTTTTATTTTTAATTTTTCGTTGCCGCCGCAATACTCTTTTTCGCCGCCGCCGCTACCGCATCCGCCGTCAAACCGAATTTCTCATAGCAGACTTTATACGGTGCCGAAACGCCGAACCCTTTAACTCCCAGAAAGATGCCGTTATCGCCGACGTATTTCGACCATCCCATTTCTGTTGCCGCCTCGATTGCGACTCTTGCCTTGATGCTCGGCGGAAGAACCGAATCACGGTATGCCTTATCCTGTGCCTCGAATAATTCCCAGCTCGCCAGATTGACAACCTGTGCCTTGATATTCTCAGCCGCCAGTTTCTCAGCGCCTTTCAGTGCGATATCAACTTCCGAACCTGTCCCGATAATTATCACGTCTGGTTTATTTTGTTTTACGAGTACATAACCGCCTTTTGCGATGCTCGACGCCGGCGGGAATTTCGTCCTGTCAAGCGTCAGAACATTTTGCCTTGTCAAAAGCAGTGCCACCGGCCCTGCCTTATATTCCAGCGCAATTTTCCAGCAGTACGCCGTTTCGTTCGCGTCTCCGGGCCGCAGCACCAGCATCTTCGGTATCGCCCGCAGAACCGCGATATGCTCGACAGGCTGATGTGTCGGCCCGTCTTCGCCCAATCCAATTGTGTCGTGTGTAAATACGAAGATTGTCCGGTATCCGCTCATCGCCGCCGTTCTTATCGCCGGCCGCATATAATCACTGAAGCAGAAGAACGTCCCGCCGTATGGCCGAAGTATTTCGCTCGCCGCTATTCCATTCATCACCGCGGCCATAGCGTGTTCTCTTACTCCGTAGCGAATATATCTTCCTGTAGGATTATCTTTCTGGAAATCGGTTACACCTTTGAACTGTGTATTATTTGATGGCGTCAAATCGGCTGAGCCGCCGAGTACTAACGGCAGGTTCGGCATTATCGCGTCCAGAGTTTTACCGGATGCCGCTCTTGTCGCTATCAGGTCCGGCCCGAACGTCGGCAGGCCTGTTATTTCCGGGTATGGATTATTGATTAGTTTCGCAAGTTCCGGAAATTGTTTCGAGTATTTCTGGTATTTCTCATTCCATTGCTTTTCAATCTCCGCCCCTTTTGCTTTCATTTTTTGCATATGTTTGAGAACTTCGTCTGGCACAACGAATGTCTTTTCCGGGTCCCAGCCGTAGTTTTTCTTGATTAGTTTGATTTCATCTTCGCCCAATGGTGCGCCGTGAGCCTTGTGTGTATCCTGAAAATTCGGGCTTCCGTATCCGATATGTGTCCTGAGGTTGATTATGCATGGCCTGTCCTTTTCTGCCATCGCGTTTTTCAGCGCCTTCTCAAACGAAACCATGTCATTGCCATCGCCGTCCACAATTTGCACATACCAGTTATACGCCTCGAATCTTTTCGCCCTGTCTTCACTAAACGACAGACTTGTATTCCCATCAATTGATATATGATTGTCATCGTAAATCGTAATTAATTTATTCAAACCAAGATGTCCCGCCAGCGAGCAGGCCTCGGATGATACGCCTTCCTGCAAATCGCCGTCGCCTGCGATGACAAAAATGTTGTAATCGAAAAGATTCGAGCCGTCTTTATCGAAATAAGCTGCCAGATACTTTTGTGCCAGTGCCATTCCAACCGCATTGCTGATTCCCTGACCCAGCGGCCCTGTTGTTGCTTCAACTCCTGCCGTATGTCCGTATTCCGGATGACCCGGCGTTTTGCTTCCCCATTGCCGAAAGTTTTTTAAATCCTCAAGAGTCATATCGTAGCCGGTCAGATATAAAAGCGAATACAAAAGCATACTGCCGTGGCCGGCGCTGAGGACGAACCTGTCTCGTCCCAGCCATTTCGGATTGGCCGGGTTGTATCTGAGGTATTTCATCCATAAGGTATATGCCGCCGGCGCCATACCCATCGGCATACCGGGGTGTCCCGACTTTGCTTTCTGCACAGCGTCAAGCGATAAAAATCTGATTGTCTGAATACAAAGCTCATCGAGCTCATTAAGGCCTGGATTCGGTTTCTGCATTTTCGTTTCCTTGTAAAATATTGAAAAACAATATATTAAGGGAAAAGGAGGATTTTGTCAATATTGCGATAACCTCTTTTTTGTTAAGTAATTAGGGTAAAGGCTGAGCTGATTGTAAAGTTAATTCGTCGATAGCGGACAAGAAAGGTAATAACAACTTATAATAGTTTTTTATAAAAAAGTTAGTTGTACGGAAGAGGAAATGCAATTGTATTTGAAATTTTTTACGTCTTCAATCAACTCATTAAGGTTTGCGCTGCCAGTTTTTTTGTCTTTTAGTAACTGGACTCCTCCTATTTCTAATAATTTTTTATTTCCTGCTGTAGCATCTCCTGGCGAGCTCTCACACAATGGAACATATAACTTCCTTTTCATTTCTAAAGATCTTCTGCCAGCATCTATACTTCCTCCATTTTCACCTGCTTCAACCAAAACCATTACCTTGCTTAAACCAATAATCGTTTTATTTCTTTGCATAGCTCTAGAGGCTAACCAAACTGCCTTCGGTAAAAATTCACTTATAACCAAAACACGATTCCAATCCCAAATATTCTGCAAAACCCTGCGTACTTTGAAATTTAACAAGCCTTCCGGCAAAACAATAATAGTGGAGCCGCTGGATTCCAGTGCGACAAGGTGCACTTGTTGATCAACGCCGTCAGCATAACCGGATACAATAACGAATCCTTGGTTTACAAGTTGGTTAACACAGTCTTTCGCGATTTCCAAACCTTTTAGACTTACTTTTCTGGAGCCACAAAAACCCACAGAAGACATTTGTAGCAACTGCAAATTACCGTAATATGATAATATTGGGGGTGTTGAATTTTTAAGGGTGCAAGATAAAATTTTAGGATACTGAGGGTCTAACACAGAAATAAAATCGGCGTTCGCTTCTTTAAGATGGTCAATTTGTTTCTGTAACTCGTCATCAGGCTTGTTAAATTCTTCAATCTGATCCTCATTCAGAAAACTATGAAGTTTATCAGTTTCATATACAATGTTTTCTTTCGAGGAATAACTGGACAATATCTTATTTAAAAAAACAGGACCAACCCCTTTTATCTTCAAAAGTTTATATATATGGTAAATGTCGTCTGTTCGCATAATGCACTAATATTTTTCTATACGGTCATCTTCTCCGAGTTTTAGTTAACGTCAAAACTTTAACATTAGAAACGCCACCTTTTTTGTAGAGAAGATCAGTAATGGCTGTCAGAGTGGCGCCCGATCTATATAAGTCATCAAGAAGCAATATTGTTTTGTTCTTGATTGTTCCATTTCCAATTTTGAATGCGTCTTTTAGTATATCATATTTTTCTTGAAATGTTGACATATTTTTTAGTTCAGGTGTATTTTTGACCTTTAGCACAGCATCCGTTAATACCTGAATACCAAGAACTTTGCCTAACCGTTTCGCTATTTCAACAACTGGCTGAAAAGTTCTTGAAGTCTTTGACGGAGGAACAGGAATTATCACGTCAATGCTTTTAAATGTAAAGGAGTTACGAATTATACGTATAATAGCATCCAAAACAGTTTTATCATGGCCATACTTAAATTTATAGACAAGCTCTCCCAACTCGGTTCTCGTAGTATCGTACTTTGGATGTCCAAATTCATCGTATCCAAGAAAATCGCTACTTTCGATATGTAAATCCAGTGCGTAACCCACATCCCATCTACCTTCAATTTTTATTTTACGTAAATCTGCCATAATTTTCCCCTTCTTTAAAAAATTTACTTTGCTACGGTTTTGTTGTTATTTTTTCGAGAAATTGATGTAATTATAGCCTCGAAACGAGGCGAAGGCAACGTTTTAAGTAAAAGTGCGGATGAGTGGACGAGGTAATGAGCTTAATCATTTTTTTCTGTTTTTGCGGCATTTCCAACCCCTTTCTTGTTAAGTGGTTATAAAACATTGTAAAAAATTCATAAAATAATCAAAAAATCCCTTGCTTTTTTAATATAATTTGATAAAATACCGGTATGTTAAGTGAATATCGAACAATAAACCGGCAGAACAGATTAAAAACTATACTTTTAGGGTCTTGTTTCTGCCGGTTTTTTTGAATGGATTACAAAAATGATAGAAAGCGCTCAATCTTGTTTACTCAGAAAAGTTGCTGGCAGATTTGTCAAGCTCGACCCAGATATGTTTTACGACCCCCGTATTATGAATGCCAGCCTGATGCTCGAGTCCGGCCGCCGTGTCGTTGTCTGCGACTATAAAAATAAAAAATATTACGCCTTGCCGCGCCTCATCCTTAATGCAAAAAAAGGTGAAATTATCGACCACGTTAACAGAGACCCTCTCGACAACCGAAGATGCAATCTCAGAATCGTAACTGCAAGGCAAAGTAATTTGAATCGAAAATTGCACTCCAACACCGGCTTTATCGGCGTATCGAGAACAAAGAGAACAGACAGGCCGGACAGCTTTTATTACGAGGCCTATTTCCAGCCCGAAACTGGCAAAAGAAAAAAATTCCGCGCACCATTCACGCCCGCAGGCCTAATCCTTGCTGTTGTTGCGAGAGATAAATTTGTTCTTGAATCCGGCGATGAAGAATATGCGCCGCTGAATTTCCCATTATTTAAACGTGAGCCTTTTAGAAGTCTTTTGTTAAGGAGTGATTTAAATGAGTTCAAGTAAACAGTTGGTTCGCAGGGTCGATTACAATTATGAGGATTTTCTGGGCCTGCTGATTGGCGCAGAGGACCTGACGAGTGTTTTGGTTATCAGCAGGTTCTGGGGCGGTCTCAAGAGCGTTCTTTGCGTAATTCATTATGTCGATGGCT
>JBAVNP010000115.1:0-2966 GCA_049691175.1 Sedimentisphaerales bacterium | reverse complement strand
GATTATTGTTTCGCTGTTCGCCACGCCTATCATATGCTGAATCGCGCCGGATATTCCCAGTGCGATATATAATTTCGGCCCGATGGACGTTCCGGTCTGCCCGACTTGGTGAATGCGTTCCGCGAATCCCTGCTCGACGGCGGCTCTCGATGCGCCGCGCTCGATGGTCGTCCTGAATTTTTGTGCAAGAGCGCCTGTAAGTTTATTCACCAGCTCTTCATAATTGTCCCTGCTCTGCATGCCTTTTCCGCCGCTGACTACTATTTCAGCGTCGAAATTGACTTTGCCCGCGCCGATTTCCGTTTTAACAATATCAAGACTCAAATCCGCTTCGCTTAATTGTGGCGTCTGTTTTACAATTTTGCCTTTTCTTGTTATATCAGACGGCAGTCTTTTCATAACGCCCGGCCTTGCTGTTGCCATTTGGCATTTTGAATCTTTTGTGCAGATTGTCGCCATAACGTTACCGCCCAGCGCCGGCCGCGTCTGCATCAGTATCGCTGCGTGTCCTTTTCTGGAATTGTCTTTTATGTCAAGCCCTGTGCAGTCTGCCGTCAGGCCGCATTTGAGCCTGTATGCAATCATCGGCGCAAGAATTCTGCCTGTCGGCGTGGCGGCAAAAAGCACAATCTGCGGCCAGTATTGTCCGATTGTCTCCGAGATTGCCTTTCTGTAGGTTGCAGGGTCAAAGACCTTCAGCAAAGGATGTTCAATCGTATAAATAGTATCAGCGCCGGCGGCGATAAGTTCCTGACAGAAATTCTTGACGCTATCTCCTGCGATTGCCACGCCGACTTTTGTTTCGAGCGACTCCGCCAGATTCCGGGCTTTTCCGATAAGTTCAAAAGTTGCGGGATGAATTTTTCCTTTCGTTTCCTCTGCGACGACCCAGACATCGCCATGGTAGCAGGGTGCGGCAACCTTGAATCCTTCGAGCATATCTTCCAGCGCGTTTTTATGGAAATGTTTGCCTGCCAGTGCAAGAATTTTTTCTTTCGTCTCTTCTGTGATTTCTGATAATTGTTTTATGCCGGCTTTTTCAAGAATATCGGAAAGAATTTCATAATCTTCGCTCTCTTTTTTTGTCCCTTCGAAGCTTCTGTCGAACGGCCCTTTTCTTTTTGCCGGCAGTATATAGCCCTCGCCGTTGCTCGAATCCTGCTTTTTCTGCTCCTGCTGTTTGCCGAGATTGTCGGCGATTACTTTTGCAAGTTCCGCAGGCTCGGTTATATGCTGACATTTTCTTGTTGTCTTGCCCGGCGGGAAAACCCGGATGACGCGTGTCCTCGAGCCTTCTATTCCGATATGAGTTGCGCCAATGTCTTTTTCCCCCCATTGAATAAGCTCCAGTCTGTTTGCTTTTCGTGTATCCGCAAATGTCGCGAAGAGGGGATATTCGTATTTTGCGACGGTGATAATCGCCGGAGTCTTTCGGCTTGTAACTATCTGGTTTCCGCCGCTGATTATTCTTGTAAATTCGAATTTTCCATCTTTATATTCGACATTCGTTACATAAGCGATGCAGGACAGGCCAAGCTCTTCCGCGATTTGGGCAGGCACTTGCGCGGTGTCGCCGTCAACCGACTGCATACCGGTTACGATATAATAGTCATTTGAGCCGCCGAGTATATCTTTTGCGATTTTCCTGATAGCCCCGGCAAGAGGATTGGCCGTCGCGCAGGTATCGGCGCCGCCTAACGAATGGTCGGTCAGCAGCACTGCCGTATCGGTGCGCCTTGCCAGACTATATCGCAGGACTTCCGCAGCCATCGGCGGGCCCATAGTCAAAGCGACAATTTTACCTTTTGTTTTGCCAAGCTGATTCATCCTGTTCGCAACGGCAAGAGCGCGTGTGTCCAATTCGTTTATTACGTTCGCAAGCCTTGTGCGGATAAGCGTTCCAGTCTCCGGATTAAAGGCGTTATCCGTTATCTGTGTAACGTCCGGCACCTGCTTGACAAGAACTATAAAATCACTCATTTCAAATCCAATTATTTTTTAATTTACCCCCACACCTATTTGCGTTAGAGAAGCGAATTTCAATTTTGTCGGCAAAAATTGCCTTTGCTCAGCTTCTATTTACCCGGCCACAATGCAAATAGGTATGGGGGTTTGTAAGCCGATATGATACCGGATTTTCCGTTAATTTCATCAAATTAGCTGTAAAACAGGGGCTTTTTTTTCGTAACTATTTTGCTGTATTGCAGTTCTGATTTGCTGTTTTTGCCATTATTAAACTTCTCTCTTGCCAATTTGGATGAAAAACGGTTTAATACCTGCTTATTTGTGGAATTGGAATTGTAGTTTACGGTCTTCTTTCATAAGGGATAAAGCAATGGCAGATATGAAGGCATTAAGCGAGGCTATAATCAATGGCGACCAGGCTGCGGCTCTGGAACTGACCAAATCGGCTATCAGCGGCAATGTTTCGCCGGAAACAATTCTCAATGAGGGTCTCATCGCCGGTATGAACACAATCGGCGAGCGGTTCAAAAACAATGAAGTTTATATTCCTGAGGTTCTTATTGCCGCCCGCGCGATGAAGACGGCTATGGAAGTTCTGGCGCCCAAACTCATCGAAGCCGGCGTTGAGCCTGTGGGCAAAGCGGTAGTCGGCACCGTTCAGGGCGATCTGCACGATATCGGCAAAAATCTCGTGGCTATGATGCTCAAAGGCGCAGGTTTCGATGTTATTGACTTGGGCGTTGACGTCAGCGCTCAGAAATTTTTGGAAAAGGCAAAAGAGACGAAAGCGAAAATTATCGGTATGAGCGCACTTTTGACTACGACAATGTCTTCGATGGAAAAAACAGTCAAGGCGGTAAAAGACGCCGGCCTTTCCGTAAAGACAATGATAGGCGGCGCTCCTGTTACCCAGAATTACGCCGATAAGATTGGCGCCGATGGCTACGCCCCCGATGCCGCTTCCGCTGTTGACCTTGCTAAATCTCTTATTGGAAAATAAA
>JBAVNP010000114.1:0-6123 GCA_049691175.1 Sedimentisphaerales bacterium | reverse complement strand
TTCCACTGCTGCAAAGCCAAGGTTCATAAAAAAGACCAGCATTGCAGTAATTAAAACCCACATAGTGTCTGCCATTATTTTTGGATCCATAGTTTTAGTGTCCTAAAATTAAGTTAATTGTATTTCCTTTTTTAAAAACTTTTACCGATGCTTACACCCGTAAAGAAGTAATCACTGCCGCTTGTAGCGTCACCGGTAGCGTAAGTATCTGCGCTTCTTATCGCGCCATCAACCAGCGTTACATAGTTAATGCTTGGTTTTACAGTCCATCCGCCCGGGAAGCATATAGGCAGACCGAGGGTAAACGCCAAATCGTTTAGTCGAGGTCCTTCTGTGCCCCAATAATCTTTGTTATACGTGCTGTCGCCCCAGCCGATAGATGCACCCCATACCAGATTAGCGTAACAATTTTCGGTGAATGTTAAGACTTTTTCATAAGTATGTCCTATGCCGAAATTTACATAAGTTCCGTTCTCGTTGCCGAGACCGTGATATACTTTAATGGCAGGATTTAACGGTACATCGAAGTTAAATCCCCAGTATATTTCGGTCGTATCCGTATAGGACAAACTCGGAAAGTGATAATGAATCACTCCTATAGAATAGCCGACTTTGCTGTCTTCGCTAAGTTTGTTGCTGTAATCAAGTGTCAGGTCATATTCGGTAAATTCACCGCCATTATTATGATAGTCAGTCAAATCGACATTACCCCAGACTGATGCGGTAAAATTTTTGTAATTGGCACTAATGCTTGGCTGAAAAACAAAGTCGTCGTTAATCAGCTGTCCTCGCCAGACATATTTACTGTAAAAGTCACTGGTAAGGCTGAATGCAATCTTGTCCTCGGCTTCGGCCGGAACAGCTGAGCAGATTACAAAAGAACATATAAATGCAGTGATTAATTTTCTCATTTTGTCTCCGGTAAAAATTTGTGACCGACATTAAAACACAAATAACTAACAGTGTAGTATTAAGCAATACGTGTGCCAAAAAATTAGCAATATGTGAAAAGGTTATAACAACTTGTATTAAATGAAGTTATAGAAGTAATATGTGATGCTGCAATGATTTGTTTTTTATACAATAATGTAGAAGGCCTATTTTTGTATTACATTATTGTATTTTTAGGAAAGAAGTTTGGGGAAGATGCCGTATTTTTTAATTTTATATCCGAGGATTCTTTCTGTAACGCCCAGTTCATTTGCGGCTTTTCTTTGTTGACCGCCGTATTTTTTAAGGGAATCAATAATAAGTTCTTTTTCCTTGTTTTCTATAATCTCTATAAGAGACCGCCCCGGCGGGGCATCGCTTTTTTTAATCATTTGCAGCGATGGAGGCAGATGTTCTGAACGTATGACTTCGTCATTACATAGAAGAACAGCTCTTTCGATGCAGTTTTCCAGTTCTCTTATATTTCCGGGCCAGTGATAGCTCGTAAGCATTTCGATTGCCGGCGTTGAGATTCGTATAATTTTTTTATTATTTTCTCTTGAGAACTGTTCGAGGAAGAAATCTGCAAGGAGCATTATATCGTCTTTTCGTTCTCTCAGCGGCGGCAGGTAAATCGGGAAAACATTTATCCTGTAATACAGGTCTTCTCTAAATAGTTTTTCTTTGATTTGTTCTTCGAGATTCTTATTGGTAGCGACGATAATTCTTACATTTGCTTTTATGGTTTCAGTCCCGCCTACCCGTTCGAATTCTCTGAACTGGATAATCCTCAGCAGTTTAATCTGCAAATTTATGGAGAAATCTCCTATCTCATCAAGAAAAATAGATCCGCCGTTGGCCCTTTCGAATCTGCCTATTTTTCTTTCTGTTGCGCCTGTAAAAGACCCTTTTTCGTGTCCGAAAAGCTCGCTTTCGAGCAAAGTTTCGGGCAGGGCGGTGCAGTTTACCTTTACGAAAGGTTTGTTTGCTCTGCTGCTGTTATAGTGTATTGCGTGGGCGACAAGGTCTTTGCCTGTGCCGCTTTCGCCTCGAATAAGCACGGTAGCATTGCTGTCTGCGACCTGTTCAATCAGTCGATAAACTTGTTTCATCGCGTTGCTCGTGCCGACCATATTGTCTATGTTGAAATGTGTTTTTAATTCCTGCCTCAGCCGCAGGTTTTCTTCTGAAAGCTGTCTTTTGTCGGATTCGACAAGTTTATTTAGTTTTACAGCCTGTGCTACCATTGTGGCGATTATATTCAGAAGATTCAGGTGAGCCTCTGCGTCGTCGCCTTTTTGAACCTGTCTGTCAACGCTGAGAGTACCGATTGTCCTGCCTTCGAGTTTTATCGGAACACAGTAAAAGGCGATTTGTTTGCCCTGCGTTGATTTCCTTGAGTGTGTTTTGTGAAGAAATCTGCTGTCTTTGGAAATGTCCGGCACAACAATTTCTCTGCCTGTCTGGACGACTATGCCGGTGATGCCTTCCCCGATTTTATAGCTGCCCAATTGCTTTGATTTTTCGCTTAAACCGTGAGCCACTTTTATGTTTATCGTTTCAGTGCCGGGGTCAAGAAGGGTAATAGTTCCTTTTTGCAGTTTGACATGTGTGTCAAGAGACTGCAAAATAGCTTTGAGCGTCAACTCAAGATTGAGCGACTCGGCGAAGGCTCTTGCCATATCGCCCAGCAGCTGCACTTCTTTGGATAATTTTACTGCCATAATCTTTGCCCTTAAAAATATACAAAATTGTAGCTGAAAAACAAAAAATTACAATATTGTTTTTATGCTTTATTATAGATTTTTGGTCTTTTTGCTGAAGCAGCTAATATGGCAGAATTTTACCCTAAATGCCTGTCTTTTCAGGATTAACAATATGATTTATCAAGGAAGCCAGACCTCAAAAAGAGAATCTGGCTTCAGAGGAGGGTGATGAAAAGTTCGTAATACCGAGTGGTTAACACCTCGGTTTTTTTGCTGTGATTCTCCATATCCAATTATTTCCAATTATTATAGTTCCTATTGCAAAATCAAGTATTTTTTTGCAATTTTGTTGATGAAGTTGCTGTTTGCCGGGGACCTGTTCATTGCTATAGGGCCCGATAAAATCTGCTTGCTAATCCGGTTTATCTCAAATATCCTTTAAGTGGAGTTGAAAACGATTATATGAAGGTAACGATTTCTACATTATGTCAGGACAAGGCAGAGGGACGCAAGTTTGTCGCTGTAAGCTGTTATGATTATACCAGTGCCAAACTTGTTGCTGCTGCCGGCGTTGAGGTTTTGCTGGTAGGCGACTCAGCCGCACAGTTTATGCTCGGTTTTGATTCGACTCTGCCGGTAACGATGGATTTTATGGCAGCGATAACAGCAGCCGTCAGGAAAGCCGTTCCTGAGCAACTGCTTGTTGCGGATATGCCCTATGAAGGTTGTAGAAGCGGCGCTGATGAGACCCTGAAAAATGCCGAACGGTTTATTAAGCAGGCTGGTGTCGATATAGTTAAGATTGAAGCAGCCGAATCGGATATTGAGACGATTAAATCGGTAATTGACGCCGGTATTCCTGTTATGCCTCATCTTGGCATACGGCCTCAGACAGGCAAATATAAGGCGGAGGGCACAACCGCTGAAATAGCGACGGAGATTATAACACTTGCCGATGAGATGTATCAGGCAGGCGCTCAAATGCTTTTACTTGAAGGCACAGCGAGGGAAGTTGCCAAAATCATCACACAGAAATTACCGATTCCTGTCATTAGTTGCGGTTCAGGACCTGATTGTGACGGTCAGGTACTGGTTTTGCCTGATATCTTGAAGCTCAGGGATGGTCCTGTACCAAAATTTTCCAAAAGTTTCGCGGATATTGGCAAAGCCTGTACAGAGGCGGTTGCTTTATATGCGAAAGAAGTCAGGCAGGGCATTTATCCTGATGATGCTCATTGTTATCATATGAAGGCCGGCGAATACGAAAAACTTGAAAAACTTAAGACATAATTTATGCTGCAAAATGACACAACAATTCCGAATCAGACCGCCGCCGATGTTATTCGGCCTCTGATTGTCTCCGATAGCCGGACTATACAGCGGTTTTATTCGCCGTTGCGCCATTTGCTTTTTGGTTTTGAGGCTCAGGATATTCCTTGTTGTATTGTAGTGCCTCCTGACAGTCAGATAGAATCCAATTTTTGGCCCGGCATAGAGATAATAGAGTATCCCACGTGGCGTTTTCCTTTGTTTTACAGGCAGAACCGTCTTCGGCTGCTTTCGCAGGTAGAGAGATTTAAGCCTACAATTGTGAACTGTTTTGGCACTGCGACGGCGACGATTGCCAAGGCGGTTGGTTGTACTTTCAATATTCCTGTTGTTCTGACGGTAAATTCCGCCGGGCAGGGTCTTTTAAGGCGTTGGAGAATACGTGATGGTTTTTCAGCGGTTATAACGCCTTCGAATCGCATTACAGAATCGTTTAAGAATCGCAACCCGCGTATTGCGCCTCTTGTCAGGCAGATTAACACCGGCACGTTTGTTGATGAAACCTGTGCTTGTTTTTCTCGGCAGGGGCGGATTCCCAGTATGATTGTCGTCTCGGATTTCCTGCGTTTTGACGATTTGGAGCCGTTCCTGAATGCGATAAGGCATCTTGTCATTGACGGTTATGAATTTCTTGTCGTTTTGATGGGCGACGGTCCTGCCGAGGAAGATATTCGCAAATTTATTCACGCTGTCGGACTTGCTAATACTGTTAATATTTCGCCTCAGATGCGGCCGTTGCGGGCGGTGTTTCGCGGTACGGATATTTTTGTTCAGCCTTATGTTACGGAGGGATTCGACCCTGCGATGCTTGAAGCCGCCGGTGCCGGCATGGTGATTGCCGCTGATAAAAGCAATACCGACGATTTACTGCAGAACAATAAAACTGCTGTTTTGTTTGATAATCGTGATGAATTGAACATTTATTCATCGCTGCAGAAGCTTCTTGACGACAGGGAATTTGCAAAATCGATAGCATCTGCCGCGCAGAACCATCTCCGCGGCAGCCATTCTGTAAGTTCTATGATCGATAACCTGCTGACGGTCTATTCTCAGGCAGCTTCAGCTTTTTTTGCTTCGCACTAATTCTTTGATTCGCTGAATATGTCCGCGGCCGAGCGCCTTAACTTCACAGCCTAATTCGAAATACCGTTTGATATTTTCATCGCTGAGAATACCAAAGCAGTCAACCACCGCCAGCGGCCCGCCTGCCCATTTGACAATATCATCCGGATTCAGTTTCAGATATGGTTCGTGCGGTACAGCAAGGATAAGCACCTCAACGTTTTTGAGTGCTTTTTGCAAATCGCTTTGCACCCTGATATCTTTTAAATTTGTCTGATTGCGGAAGAATCTCGACCATGAATGTCCCGGAGCCGGATATGTATCCTGCTGTTCGAGTTCATACCAGTGTTCCAGATATGGGTCGTGAACGGACATATCCGCTCCCATCTCAGTTAGTTTCCTAACAACAATTTCTGAACCGCTGTATCTTGTGTCCGCGACATCCTGGCGGTAACTTGCCCCGCAAAGCAATACTTTAGCGCCTGCAATATACTTGCCCATATTTCTAAGGGCATCTCGTGTCAGTGTAGCGACGTGCAAACCTCTGGTGTCATTAATATTAATCGCCATTGTTGACATTTTGAAGATATCATCCTCGAATCCGAGAATATGCTTATAAGCCCAATATCCCAAACCGCCGTCTTTTGGCAGACAATATCCGCCGATGCCCGGTCCAGGGAATATCATATTATTATGTGTAGGCCGCATTTTGATGGCCTTGATTACTTTAATCAGGTCAACGCCGTTGCGTTCCGCGAAAATCGACCATTCGTTTAAGAAAGCGAGAATGGTTGCTCGATAGGAGTTTTCAACGATTTTAGTGGTTTCCGATTCGATTGGTCTGTCCATAACAGTCAGCGGGAATTTTTCAGTATTAAGAACTTCATGCAGGAATTTTTCTACACGTTTGCGTGCCTCGCCATTGCATCCCGAGCATACTCGCCAGAAGTCGCGGATTGAAGCGACATATTGTTTGCCCGGCATAACCCGCTCAAAACTGTGCGCCAGCAGCGGCTCGGTTTTTATGTCTCGCGCCGCAAAAGCCTTTTTCAATATCGGCCAGGCAACGAATTCTGTAGTGCCCGGTGCTACGGTT
>JBAVNP010000113.1:0-44602 GCA_049691175.1 Sedimentisphaerales bacterium | reverse complement strand
AAAAGACCTCAATCCGAAAATGTTAGATTATGATGATTATTGGAATACGGAAATAAAAAGCAAAATAAAGGATTTCCAGCGTATCAGCAAAGACGAATATCTTGAAATACTGCGGAAAAACGGATTTGTTATTCAGACAAGCCAGAAACGTTTATTTTAAAATAACGCCGCCTCAAGCGGCGGCGGCTAAATGACCCCGGCAAAGTATTGGCGGGGCTAACCACGAACCGAAAACCCCCAGTGAAACTGGGGGCTAAATACGGGGAATATTTCTTTACAAATACGGGTTTTTATATATAGTTAAGTTGAGATGTTTGGCAAAATCAAAAAAGCGGTTCTTGTGATATTTATAACCTGCCTGATATGGGTGTGGGCGGATTTAAGCCTTGACGAAAACCTCGATAATCAGACGATAACCATCACAGCAAGCAAGGCAAACCCCAAGCTGTGGATTACGCTGGAAGGCAAGCCGGAAATACAGATAAAAGCCGACCTGAGAGGGTCTGTGGCAAAGGTGCGCGAACTTTCCAAAAAGATAGAAGGCGGCAAGGAAAAATTAGAGGTTATGTTCGACGCGGAACAGCAGAATATGAACGCCGCGGGCGAATACACTTTGCCAGACCTGAGAAAGTTTGTCGCGGAGAGCAAAAAGATTCAGGAATACGGACTGACTGTCAGGGGGGCAAGGCCGGACAAACTGCAGCGAATAAAAGTGGTGGAGCTGAAGGAAAAGACGCTGCCGATAAAGTGCGTGGATGAAACGGACAGCGAAATAACCGGCGCCCACATAATGCCCGACGTTATTGTTATGCTTGTGCCTGAACAGGTTACCGAGGTGAAGGTAAAGATAGCAACGCTGGCCGAGAAGAAGCAGGCTCGCGGCGGGACCATCGACAAAAAACCTTATGTCGAATTTTCCGTCGGCGAAACAAGATACGCTGATACTACGGTGAAGGTTGAATTGCCTGTAACACAGGAAAATATGAAGCAATACACAATCAGCGGCACTCTGGGCTTTATTTTCAGCGCGAATCTCGCAGGTCAGTATAAAGTGGAGTTTACCAAAAGGCCTGAAATCGGCAATATTCCCATCATTGCCACCGAGGAGGCAAAAACCGCTTATGAAGAAGAGCAGTTCGATGTTCTGCTTGAAATACAGGACGACGATATAGGCAAGCCGGAGGTGAGCCGGCAGTTGATTTATAGATTTCCCGTGCAATACGTTCGCGAGGATAAAATCAGACTCAAAGGCGACCCTGTGGAGGCGAAGTTCAGGCTTGTGCCGGTGGCAGACGGCAACCAGCCGCCGAGTAAAGAGTGAGCGTAAGCACAATTCCGAGGCACGGGCGGAACAGTGATTTGGCAAATACATAAAAAAAGGAGTCATAATATGAATGGCTGTAAATGTGTTCTGTGTATGGCGGTTGTAACGGCATTTTTGCTTGCAGCGGCGGCATCTTATGGGCAGATTTCGGCCCATTCGACTGGTTCGACAAGCTCACCACAGGTAGGCTCAGGGCAGGCGAATTCGGTTGAGCCAAAAGGGCCTGCCAAGCTTAGTGAACCAAACAAGACCGGCAATTTTGCTGAGGTTTCGCTGGGAACGCTGCCCGACCAGATATTTGGTATCGTCCGCAGCCCCGACCAGCGGCACATAGCCCTTATCGCAGGGAAAGATGGAAAATTCCAGGTCGTTGTCGATGGCAATGCCGGGGCGGTGTATGAGACAATCGGACAAGACTTCTTGATTTTTAGTCCTGACAGTAACCACTTGGCATACGTGGCCCAAAACGGCAGCACAAGACAGGTTGTTATCGACGGTGTCGCCAGTCCGGTATACGAGAACATCGGTACTGTCGCTTTCAGCCCGAACAGCAAGCGCGTAGCGTATATAGCGCAGAAGAATGATAAAGCGAGACTTGTTATCGATGGTCAGGCCGGGCCGGAATACGACCTTTTAACAATGAGAAGTGCGCCGGTATTCAGCGACGACAGTAATCGCGTGGCTTATATAGTGTGGCTGGGCGCTCAAAAGCTGGTGGCAGTCGATGGCAAAGCCGGGCCGGTGTATGACGATATCGGTTCTGCTGCCTTTGGTCCGGGCGGCAAACGCATAGCATATGTAGGCCGCAAAGGCATCAACCGGCAGGTAGTAATCGACGGTCGGCCGGGAGCGACGTACAGCGAAATCGGGAAAGAGTTTCCTGTCTTCAGTCCGAACGGCGAACGTATCGCATACAGAGTAAAGAAGGACAACAAATGGCAGGTTATCGTTGACGACCAGAACGGACCGGTTTACGACAATATTCCGGAAGGCACGATTGTTTTTAGTCCCGACAGTAACCACATTGCATATGTGGCCAGAAACAGCAACTACAAGCAGATTGTTATTGTTGATAATAACATCGCCGGGCCGGAATATGATATTATCAGACAAGGCTCTGTCGTTTTCATCGCAAACGGCAATCGTATGGTGTATACGGCCAAAAACGACGACAAGTGGCAGCTTGTAATTGACGGCAATGCCGGGGCGGAATATGACGCTATTAAAGAAGGCACTCCCATTTTTAGTCCTGACAGCAAGCATATAGCATACGCAGTGTGGAAAGGCGGCAAATGGCAGGTTATTGTCGACGGTCAAGGTGGGCCACAGTACGATGCCGTTCTGGATGGCACGGTTGTTTTCAGTCCTGACAGCAAGCATATAGCATACGCGGCAAAAAGGGGCTACAAGCAAATTGTCGTTGTTGATGGCAACGCTGGGGCGGAATATGACGCTATCAGAAAGGGCCATCCTGTTTTCAGCGCGGACAGCAGGCATATAACATACGCAGCGCGGAAAGACAATAAATGGCAGGTAGTTGTTGATGACCAAAACGGTCCGGCATACGATGAAATTGTGGAAGGCACGGTCGTGTTTAGTTCCGATGGCAATCACGCGGCTTATGCAGCGGTGAAAGGCGACAGACAAATGGTTGTTGTTGATAACATCGCCGGGCCGAAGTATGAAGGAATTATCTGTCTTCCCACGGCTGTCGGTGAAGGATTTGAGACAATTGCCTTGCGCGAAAAGACGCTTTACAGGGTAATCTGGAAGCCATAGCGGAGGGTTATTTGACTTCGAGGACGGAGTTGAATTCACCGAAGGGATTCATTTCCACCTGCTCGTTGTAAGGGTCCTGCTGCCACTGGCCGTCAACAACCATACGATAACGATACTTGCCCGGGGCAAGCGTCAGAGCAAGCTCCCATTTGCCGTCCTGGGCGGGTTTCATAGTTGTCTGCTGCGGCTGCCAGTTGTTGAAATCTCCCGCAATCTGAACACTTCTGGCTCGCGGATAAAGCGAAACGAATTTAACCGCGCCGCCGAACTGCCTTGTGCCGTAAAAATCGTTTAATCTGCCGTCAACGTCGCGCACAATCTTTGCCCTGGTTTTCGGCTGCGGTTCGTTAAGGCTTGCCATCAACTCCTGTGCCGATGAACTGATAGCATCGAGTTTATCATCGAAGTTTTTGACGATTTCCTTTCTATCCTGCTCTTTCTCAACAATTTGCGTTATGGATTCTGTTTTTTGAAGCGCACTTACGACTTGTTTCGGCTCGACCATCGTATCGGTCGCTATCAGTTCCTGAGCAAGGCCCTGAAAATCCTTGTGTCCCCTGCTGGCAGGGTCATACTCGCAGATTGGCTGGCCGAGACTGGCGGCTTCCTTGAGCTTGGTATTGAAATTGACAACGGTCTGGAACATTCTGCCGGAGAAGTGCTTTCGAAGGTCGGCGAGAATTTCTCTGCCCATCTTGGTTCGGATATCATACATACTTGCAAGCACCATAACGTTTATGTGCTGCGAGCATTGTTTGCATAGAACGCTGAGCGTATCGAGCTGTCTGCTCAAGCCGTGCAGCGAGAAATATCCTGTTTCCACCGGCACAACAACATCGGTGGAAGCTCTAATGGCGTTGAATGTTAAAATTCCTACGGCGGGAGGACAATCAACAACGACATAATCGAATTCCTGTTCGACGGTTTTAAGAACATCTTTGAGGCAGTTTTCGCGGTCAGTAACGCCATTTGTTTGCTGTTCAAACGCGGCCAGGTCGATACTTGCCGGCGCAAGCTCGAAGTTATCACCGATTTCCCATAGAATCTCGGTGAGCTTGACAGGCTCGCCGCGGCGGGAGCTTATCAACACATCATAGATGCTCTGCTCAATCTGTTCTTCCGGCACAGCAAGGCCGACCGCACAATGTCCCTGCGGGTCTATATCAACGAGTAAAGTTTTTTTGTTTTCAGCCGCCAAGGCGCTGGCAAGATTTATAGCAACAGTTGTTTTTCCGCAGCCGCCTTTCTGATTTATTATAGCCACCGTTCTCATTGGATAATCCTTTATTCAATTTAAAACGCATTTTCAGCACTAAAAACCGCCGCTTTAGCGCGTAGAGAAAAAGTCCTATATTGGAATTTTCGGCCTTTGCAGGTTAGAAACTTTAGGCTTTATCGGACAAAAGGACGAAAATTTACCCATTTTTCAGTATTAAAAAACAGCTACCCCCTTCACCGTCATGGCCGTGTTCATCGGACCCTTTTTGGATTAATTCATCCCTGTGAAAAAAGATTTAAAGACCGTCCTATAATTTGCTGATTTAAAGTATAAAATCCACATTTTTTTACTGTAAAGCCTTATAGCAACATAATTTGCTTTACTTTTTGACTTTCGTGTGTTAAGATAGGCAAAACTGGAAAGCTGGGCAATTCATCTCTGATATTCAGTTAATTCTCGACTTTGCGAACAGGGCGTAAGGTCTTTCTAATAAAGGGTTAGGAAAGTGAACTTCGTCAAAAAAGATAGTTTTGGCTATCCTGCAGCGATGTTATTGAAATTGAAAAGCAGGTTTTCGGGGCTGAAAAATAATCATCATCCCTATGCGGGTGATTGTGTTTCTTTTCGGAGGGTCAAGGTGAAAATGGCAACGACAATAAAGAGTATATCCAAAATGAGTCTGCTAATCGCAGCGTTTGTCTGTGCAGCAGTTTTTCTTATCGGCTGTCAGGGAGAGCCGCGGTTATCTGGCAATGAACAAGTCAAGGCGTTTGAACTGGCGGGCCCTATCACTCCAAAAGTTGACCTTGACCAATTACTCATCGCCAAGGATAACTACGGCACATATGCAGTTGGGGCGGGAGACGTTCTGGAACTGCAAATGCCGACGATATTGACGGCAGTATCGCCAAAACTTTATAAAGACATTCAATACCAGCAACAGCAGGTCCAGCCGTATCTGTGCAGAGTGTCAGATTCAGGCACAATCACACTGCCGATGCTCGGCCAAATAAATGTTATAGGCAAAACACTGGCTCAGATAGAAAATGAAATAGTTAACGCATATTATCCCAAGTATCTTGTCAGCCTGCCCAGTGTCGTATGCAACGTCAAGGAATATTATCTGAAAAACGTTACGATAGTCGGAGCGGTTGTTCAGCCGGGCGTTTATAAGCTCCAGAGCAACGAGATGTCGCTGGTAAACGCTCTTATGAAAGCAGGCGGCATTGTTGAAGGCGGAGCAAGCATTATCACAATCAAAAATCCCAAACGAAAATATACCCCCAGTCCTCAGACAATAAAAGGGGCCGATGAAATAAAGCAATTGGCCGAGTTTGATACCGGTGTCGATGAGAAATATATAAAAGATGCTGAAACGCCGAAGAGCGAGACTGATTTTTCCGCACTTGCAGCCGACCTCGCATTTCAGCCTGAAAGTCCGGGCGCAACGCAGGGAAACCTGCTTGTTCAGCGCGGCTCTGAAATACTTTATACAAAAAGAATAGACATTAAGAATGCGGCCCAGCGAGCTGAATATATAAAAGAGCTGCAGAACGTTATCGGCGCCGAACAGGCATACATAGTCGGTCAGGCGATAACACAGCTTGCCGAGCAGTTTTCACCCGCGATTGCGGCGAGCCAGGAAAAACAGCCTGATTCGGAAGAAACAGAACTCCTCGAAGCGGCAAATGACTTAGAAAACAGCAAGACCGAGAGCCAGGATACCGAAAAGAAAGAGGACTGTCCCGGCTGCCCGGCACCGGCGAGTTCCGCCGAGGCGAGCAATCAAAAATACATTGAGACTCCGGTTGAAAACGAAGTTAAGTCCGAGCCTGTCGATAACGTTAATGAAGTAAAATTCATTGAACCTGTCGAGAGCAAAGAGCAGCCGGCGGCAGTAGCGCCGCCAGCCAATACTACCGACGCGATTGTTCTGCCTGTGAAGGGACTGAACATTCCGTTTGCTGATGTGCCGTTGATGGAAGGCGACCTTATCGAAGTAAAGAGGCTTAATCCTGCGGTCTTTACCGTCATAGGACTGGCAAAATTGCCGGGCGCTTTTCCATATCCGCCGGATGTTGAATACAACCTTATGCAGGCTGTCGGCTTCGCAGGCGGCATTGACCTTATAGCCGACCCGAGATTCGTAACTGTTTACAGGCAGGATGCAAAGGGTGAAATTGTCTCGGCAGTCTTCAGAATCGACAGAGATTTTATGGCTAAAAGCTGTAACGTGAAGATAAAACCGGGCGATGTTATCTCAATCGATGTTACGCCAAGGACAAAAAGGAACGTGATTCTGAATCAAATGCTTCGCATCAATTTTGGAGTTTATGTTAACCCCTTAGCTCTATAATTAAACAAGCGAGAACAAAAATGACAGAGAACAACATAAATACGGGAAATCAGGCAGTCGCTGCCGAGCAGTTGACACAGGGCAAAGGCAGAACTTTTGCGGTAACACTGCAAAGACGAAAGCTGAGCATACTTATTGTAACAGTAGTCTTTGTAGCTGCGGCGATTTTCTATATTTCAAGGGCTGTGCCGACTTACACAAGCACCGCGAGGCTCTATGTTGAGCAGACAGGCCCCAGAATCATTACCGAATACGAAGGGATTATGACACAGTCAAAGAATTATCTTTACACGCAGGGAGAGCTTATTAGGTCCACGCCGATACTTGCGCAGGTTGCACAAAGAAGCGACATAAAGAAGCTGGAAACACTCAAGGAAAAACCCACGACTATCGCGGAAGAAATAAAGAACCGAATCGGGCTGGCGGAACCGATAATCGAAGTAGGCGAGATTGATAATCTCGTGGTTTATCTGAAGAAAATCATCGACGTAAAAATCGGAATCAAAGACGATATAATCGCGGTAAGCTGTGAATCGAATTACAGAGAGGAAGCGGCTCAGATTGTCAATGCTATAGTTGAATCTTATGTAAATTATCAGACAAGTCAGAAGAAAAGCACCGTTTCAGAAGTATTGAAAATTCTGCAAAAGGAAAAGATAGAACGCGACAAAGAACTTGCGGGGAATTTTGAGGAACTCCTCGATTTTACGCGGAAATACGGTGTTGTATCGTTCGAAAGAAGTAATGAAAATGCAGTATTCCAGAGGCTTAGAACCCTCAGCGTTTCTTTGGCCGAGGCCCAGCTTTCCGCCATTAACGCAAAGGCCGAGTTCGAAGCCGTGCAGAAACTTTCCGAAGACTCGCTGAAAATCAAGCAATACGCAATGACTCAGCTAAATATAAGCCAGGGACTTTTCGAAGGAGACAGCGAAAAACGGCTTCGTATCGAATTGGATGGGTCAAAAACCGAGCTTGAAAGCGCGCTTCTGCAGTGCAGCGATGACCATCCGACGGTCAAGGCGCTGAAAAGCAAAATAGCGGATATCGAAAGACAGCTTGCCTTGCAGTTAAACAATCAGGCAAAGGCATATATTGAAGTTCTGGATATTAAATATCAGACCGCCAAACAGAGAGAAGATGAGCTGATGGCGTCATATAAACAGGAAGAAAAAGCAGCACAGGACCTCAATATCAAGGCGACGGAATACGCGGTTATTGAGTCCAAGCTCGAACGGAGCAAAAGGTTCTGCGAAATACTCGATGAACGGATAAAGGAATTGAACGTTTCGGAAGACACCGGAGCGCTTAACGTGAACATACTCGAAGCGGCAAGACCCGCCGAACTGGCGACAAGCCCTCAAAGAGCAAAAATTGTAGCAGTAAGTCTCATACTTGGAATTCTATTCGGAGTCGGCATTGCTGTAATCCGAGAATTGATGGATTGGAGACTGCGAAGCACCGATGAAATATCGGCTATTCTGGCTGTGCCGGTGCTCGGAATCGTGCCGTCTATGGGCGGAAAGGGCAAAAAGACCGTTACCGACCACGGACAAAAGGTTCATCTTGAACCTAAATCCTCTGTTGCCGAAGCATACAGGACTATACGAACCGCAGTGTTCTTCAGCGTGCCGAAGGGACAGGCAAGAACCATTCTGGTTACTTCGCCGGCGCCAAACGACGGCAAAACTACTATGGTAAGCAACCTTGCCATAGCGATGGCTCAAGCAGGCCAGAAAACGCTTGTTGTCGATGCGGACTTCAGAAAACCGATGCAGCATAATGTATTCGGCTTCACAAACGAAATTGAAAAAGGTCTGTCGAGCGTGCTTGCGGGCCAGATTTCCCTCGACGAGGCGATAAGACACTGCCCGACAGAAGGGCTGGACCTGCTGACAAGCGGGCCCGATGTGCCGAACCCCAGCGAACTGCTCAACAGCGAAGCGTTTGCAAACCTGCTGAAGGAATTGACGCACCGCTATGACAGAATAGTGATTGATTCGCCGCCGATTACGCCTGTGGCGGACAGCCAGATACTGGCGGCTATCTGCGACGCGACCATTCTCGTGCTTCGTGCGGAGAAATCGACGAAAAAAGCGTCACAACAGGCGAAAGAAGCTCTGGTCGGCGTCGGAGCGCACGTGCTCGGAGCGATTGTCAACGATGTTTCGCCGAGACATAGCCGATACGGTTACTATTCTCATTATGGTTACTATGGATACGGCTATGGTTACGGGAAGAAGAATAAATAAAACTGCCGGTCTGCCGGCAGAATATATACGGCTCATAGACAGAGTCATCGAGATTCTACTGATAACGCTTCTGGCTTTTATGCCGCTGGCGTTCGGTGCAGTCCATGACCTGAGCCAGGAGATTGTTGTTGTCATTTTCGCGGTTGTGTTTTTTATTTTTCTCATCAGGCAGATATTTTCCGCTGAAGGTTTTGTTTTCACGCGGGCTTATGTGCCTATAGCGGCGTTTATCCTTCTGGCAATATTTACCATTATTCCAATGCCGCAGAAGGTTGTTTCAGCGTTTTCGCCCCAAACCGTTTCACTCAAAAATGAACTTCTCTCAGAAAACACGGGGGCAGCAAATCAGAAAGAGAATTTTACGCTCAGTTTTTATCCCCGCGGGACAAAAGATAACTTAAGAATCATTCTTAGCATTGGAGCGATTTTCGTTGTCGTGCTGAATGTTTTTAAATCCACCGAGCAAATTAAAAGACTTTTGAAGGCAATCGTAATTATCGGAACGGCGGCGGCCCTGCTGGCGATAGCACAGAATGTCGCCGGGAACGGGAAAATTTACTGGTTTGTTTCTGCTCCGTCAAAAGCTATCAGCGGGCCGTTTGTCAATCACAGCCACTTCGGGCAGTTTATGAATATGTCCATTGGAGCTATTTTGTCGCTTACGCTGCTGATACTGCACCGTGAATTTGATAAAAGAGAAATTACCGTCGCGACAGTATTCGATTATTTCGATTCTTCCCGGGCAAGGGCGTTATGGCTTTTGGTCGCAGCGGCAGGCATATCGGCAGCGGCTGTTTTTGCGTCGCTCACAAGAGGCGGTATGCTGTCAATGCTCATCGCGATGAGCGTTACGGTTCTGCTTCTATCGGCCCGAAAGTCTCTCAGGCAGCACGGCTGGATAGTCGTTATCATCGCATTGGCGGCACTTGTCTGTGTTTTATACACGGGATTCGATACGGTATATGAAAGACTGGCAACACTTAGTTCGCTCGATGGATACCAGACAAGACTGGAAATGCTGAAAGATATGACCGAGCCTGTAAGACGGTTTATCTTTTTCGGCACGGGATTGGGAAGCCATGCGGTTATATATCCGATGTTTCAAAGCATATATACGGCCCTTCAGTTCAGATATGCCGAAAATGAATACGCTCAGCTTCTGGAAGAAACCGGCTTGGCGGGTTTTGTAATAATGCTTATTTTCGCTTTCATTGTGGCGGTAAATTTTATCAGGGCCGTCCGGAACAAGGAAGATTCCGTCAGTATCGCGGTGTACGGTCTTGGATTCGGGCTTATGGCGGTTCTCATTCACAGCATTACCGACTTCGGTCAGCATCTGCCGGCTAATGCGATGCTCTCCGCGATTTTCTGTGGATTGATAATAATACTCGGCAGGCGCTCAAAAGGCGAACAAACAGATTACACGGTCCGAATAGGAAAGCCGGTATTATTAATATTATCTGCGGTTCTTGCGTGTTTATACGGCTGGGCCTTAATCGACGCGGATAAGGCAAGAATTGCCGAGGGATGGTGGCGGGAAGCGCACAAAATAGAAAATAAATCAAAAACCAACAACGAAATCAATGACAACAGGGATTTTGAGAAACTGATTTCTTATGCGGCCAAGGCCGTGCAGGCACAGCCGGATAATATTGAATACAGATATTGGCTGGGTGTCTGGAAATGGCAGAACGCAGCCGGCAAGACGGATTCGGAAACAGGCGGACTGACAAATAAAGCCATCGAGGAAGTTTACGGCATCGTGGATGAGCTTAAAAAGGCACGAGCTGTATGTCCGACATTCGGGCCGGTGTATTGTCTGCTGGGGCAGCTGCAGAAATTTGTGCTGCTTGAACCTGCGGGCGAGGACAATATAAAGAAAGGATTTATGCTTGAACCCAACGACGAAATAACGCTTTTTGCCGCCGGATGTCTGGATATAAGCGCAGGCGAAATTGAACGCTCTGTTGAGAAGTTCAGCAAATCCGTTGGTCTGGGCGGAACATTTTTCAGGGATATTGTCCGGATTTATATCGAGCAGGAAAAACGAGCGGACCTTGCCGTTGAAATTGCTGCAGACAACACAAGGAGATTAAGATATGTTGCTGATATGCTGTCGCAGAATGATGATTTTGCCGCCGAGGTTGAACAGGCACAATCAAAACTGGTCGCGCTGGCAGAGAAAAAAGCATTAAGCAACACCGCTGATGCTGATGAACTTGTTCTGCTCGGCGATTACTATCGCAAAAACAACAATAGTCAAAAGGCGGCGGAATATCTCGGTGCGGCAGTTGCGGCGGACTATGGCAACGCTGATTTGAGGCTGAAATTTGCGCAGGCTCTGGCCGAAAGCGGACAGGCAAACGAGGCCGTCAAACAACTGAGAATATGCCTCAAACTCAAGCCGAAGTATCGGCAGGCTGAAAAACTGCTGGCGGAACTTTCGATAAAACCGGAAGTGATGAAACAGAATATTAGCGGGATAGAGCAGAATGGTTCGACGGAGCTCACCATAAAATGAAGACTTATATTCTTACATATCTTGGCTCGCTTGTTATGTCGCTGATACTGACGCCGGCGATAATTGCGATAGCGGTGCGATATGAGCTGTTCGACCGCACAGGGCCGAGAAAGGTGCACTCCGGCAGGATAGCGAGAATCGGCGGACTGGCTATTTTCATTTCGATGATGTGTATGATCGCTGCGGTGTATCTGCTGCCAAATAGAATCGGCGAGAATTTTCGCCAGCTCGGCACAAAAGTTTTGGCGCTGCTCGGCGGAGCAACGCTGGTTTTTGTAACAGGTTTGGTTGACGACATAAAGCCTGTCAAAACGTGGATAAAGCTGCTGACGCAAACAGCAGCGGCAATTCTGGTTTGTGCATTCGGAATAAGAATAAAGGTGATAAACGTACCCGATTTGTTCAGTCTGGACTTTGGTGTATTTTCCTGGCCTTTCACGATTCTGTGGATTGTAGGCGTTACGAATGCGGTCAATTTTATTGACGGGCTGGACGGCCTTGCGGCCGGTATTTGCGCAATAGCGTGCGGAACAATCGCGGCACTGGCAATTTATTTCGGGCAGACGGTATTGTGCGTAATGATGCTCGCGCTGGCGGGCGGACTTACAGGATTTTTGTTTTTTAATTTTAATCCCGCGAAAATATTTATGGGAGACTGCGGCAGCCTGTTTCTCGGGTTTACCATTGCTTCTGCTACCGTTATGTGCACCGCAAAATCACAGGCGCTTGTAGGTTTTGCGCTTCCGCTGCTGGCGATGGGAATACCGATATTTGACACGCTGTTTATTATGCTCAACAGGTTCGGCGACAAAAAACCGGTATATATGCCCGATACGGAGCATTTTCATCATAGGCTTTTAAGGCTTGGATTGAAACAAAGGCACGTAGCGGTCCTTGCTTATATAGTTACGCTGCTTGCGACCGGCGCAGGCGTTTTCCTTATGGCGACCAGAAGTGTGAGAAGCATTATAATGTTTGTTTCAATACTTGTGCTGATTATTCTGATTTTTCACGTTATCGGCGCCGTTGGCGTCAGGCAGATTATGCGTGCGCTGCGGAGAAAATATCGCTGAGAACTTTTTGCTATGTTAAAAACCATATTTAATGACATTATTTTGAAAAGGATGTTCAAAAACGCTTCAGTGCTTTTCAGCGGCAATGTTATTACCGGGCTGATGAGACTAATCAGCCTGTCTCTTGCCGCCAGAACGTTAGGCGCTGAAAAGCTGGGGGTCTTTGCGATTATTCAGTCATACGTATTCATCATTGACAGACTTATGAACTTCCAGTGCTGGCAGGCAGTTATAAAATTCGGCGCTGATTTTCTCAAGCAGGACAGAAAAGAAGATTTTAAAGCACTTGCCAAATTTTGCACGATTCTCGATGCTGCGACTGCTGCCGCGGGGGCTTTTATAGCAATAGTCATTATTTATATACTCGGCCAATGGAAAGGCTGGCAGGAACAGACGGTCTATGCGGCCATCGCTTACAGTTGCTGGATACTTTTTAATTTAAGGAACACTGCCACTGGTCTGTTGCGGCTGTTTAATAAGTTCAGGCTTATTTCCGCGGCGATGATAACCGCTGAATTTTTAAAACTGATTCTCGCAGCGATTGCGTATAAGTTTTCCAGCAGCCTGCTTGTATTCGTAATTATCTGGGTAGTTGCCGGTATTGTGGAATCCGCCTTTTTGCTATTCGCGGGATGGCGACAAGTTTATAGGGAAACAGGCGATAACTTCCTGAAGGCAAAATTGAGTCCCATCGCAAAAGATAAAACCATCTGGAAATTCGTATTGAGCACCAATTTGAACCTGTCTGTCCGACAGGCTTCGAGAGAATGTGATGTCCTGATTACGGGAGCGGTTCTGGGGCCGGCATTGACCGGCATATACAAAATAGCAAGACAGTTTGCCGGGGTTCTGGTGCATCTAATCGAGCCGGTATCACAAGCAGTCTATCCTGAACTGGCTCACCTGGCGGCTGAAAAACGATTCTCAGATATGAAACGTGTCGCCACAAGAACAGCAATCATCACCGGCAGCATAGCTATGTTCATATGGCTTGTCTCAATAATTTTCGGCAAATGGATTTTGAGTATCGCGGCAGGAGAAGAATTCATAGGCGCCTGGAGGGTTATGATTATTTTTATGTTTGCCCTTGTTATGTGGGGATTTAGTTCCTGTTTATCTGCCGGATTGCTGGCGATGGGCAAGGCAGGGGAAATCCTGCTGGTTGAGATAACAGCATTTGCAGTCTTTCTGCCGGCATTATATTTGTTGCTCGCCAACGTCGGACTTGTCGGAGCGGCTGTCGCACAAGTTATGTATTTTGCAGTTTATTCGCTGTTTATGCTGCTGTTTTTCGTTAAATACATTTCAAAGGCGAAGTTATGCTGAAAAACCATAATGACAATATCATAAGCAGATTTTTTAAGGCAATAGCGGCTTTCTGGAACAGTGCGGCACAATATCAGATTTTTGTAATATTAGCTGCGATTGCCCTGCTCGCAATCCTGCCCCTGTTTGTAACTAAACTAAGCGACACTACCGATGTGGTTCTTAACATTATCATATTCTGCGCAACAGCAGTCGCGGGGTTCCTTTTCTTCAGGCTAAAAGGTTCGCAATTGGCTGCGTTTACATTTGCGACAGCCCTGCTTTTGAGGCTGAGTCTTGTTTTTGCGCTCGAAAATTCGACGCCATATATGACTGATGATATCAGAACAAGAGACTTTCCATGGATAAGACATTATAACACGATGCTCTTTCAGGCGGACGAATTTTTCTATGTCTATCAGGGACAAAGATACAGCGATATGACAATCGGCGAATTTATAAATTCGCCGGAGCTTATGAAAAATGCACACAGGGCGGGTTTTCTGATGTCGAGAATATTCAGGTTTTTTGGAGACGAATTTGTATGGCCCAGAATTATCGGAGCATTTTTGGGCGCGTTTGGTGCTGCGTTTGTATGTCTGGCGGCCGAGGAGCTTTTCAGTAAGGATACTTCGGCAATTGTTTCGCTGCTTTGCGTTATAGCTCCGCAGACAGCATTTTATTCGGTAGAATTTCTCAAGGAAATATGGATAATTTTTGCAGTAAGCCTAATGGTTTTTAGCTTTGCCGCAATAATTCGAAACAAAAAGCTGTTCACGGCGATATTGCCAATTGCAGTAGCAGGCCCGATTTTTATATGGCTGCGGCTTGAATACGGCCTGATGTCCATTGCCGCCATTCTAATCGCCATTTGTTTCAGACATAAAAGTAGTCCCGCCGGAAAAACTGTCGCTGTTCTATCACTGATTTTTCTTGGCGTGATAATCTTTTTTTATCAGTTTGAACAACTGACAAACAAGGCTGAAGATATGTTTGATAAATACACACTTAGAGAACGGGGACAAAGAGGTGTGCCGGAGAAAGTTGCGATAATAGATAAAATATATCAATCACACGGACCGCTTAGACTGCTTAATATACCGCTTTCTCTGCTAAATCCGCCGCCCAAAAACCTGCATCATATTTATACCGAGGAAAATAAACTCTATGAAGTCATGCTGCTGGCCAATATCTGTCAGTGGTGGCTGCCTTTGCCGTTTTTGATAGTAGGAGTAATTGTAATAATTACCAAACGAAGAGAATTTCTAGCTTTTTTGCTGCCTTACATAGTCGCAATGAGCACTTCAGCTTTGCTGCTCGGGGGACTCGAGGCGAACGTTTTAAGATACAGAGATTCGCTTGCCCCTATAGCTTTCATCATTATAGGCGCAGGAATAGAAGATTTTGTGGCCTTGCCAAGAAGCTGGAAGAACGGAATCATCATAGCCGTGTATGCAGTGTTTGTCATATATGCATATTTATACTGTCGGTTATTTATTTTTACATAAGAGATTTTAAGAACGGATGAAAGAGATAATTTTTATAAGACAAAGTACGGAGAATATGGGTGGTGTCGAATGGCAGATTGTAAGGCTTGCGGAGAAGTTGTTTTCCCGAGGATGCTTCAAGCCTGTCCTGATAACATCGGATATCCGGTCAGCTTTTGCACAGATTTTTGCCGCCCGCGGCTTTGAGGTGCTGTCTGTCCCGATGAGCAGGGCAAAAATACTTTCAGCAGCAAAAATACTTTCAGCAGCAAAAAAAATTGCACAGGCTCTGAAAGGGCGAGACGTTGCGTTCATCCAGACTCATCTTTTCCGCGAAAGCCTAATAGGCAAAGCCGTCCGAAAAAAAAGACCCGATATCCGCCATATACTGCGTGCACAGACATACATCAGCTGCTCAAGAAACAGCAAAGCAGCAAAATTTCTTTATTATCTGCTCGACAGGACGACATCAAGATATGTCGATCTCTACATTGTAAACGGCAGATACCTCAGAGATGAAATTGTCAATCACTCCGGCGTTGACCCTTCAAAAATTGAGGTTGTAATCAACGGCAGAGATTCAATCGGCCCGCCGGATGAACCCTGCGATAAACCGAATGAATCTCTGCCGACAAAAATTGCAATGATAGCAAATTTTATGCAGGGCAAAGGGCAGGACTGTCTTATAAAGGCGCTCGCCATATTGAAAAAGGAAAACATAATGATTACGGCCAGACTTATTGGCGGCAGCACAAAACAGGATAATACATCAGCAATAAAAAAACTCGCAAAAGAACTTGGCGTTTCCGAACAGGTCGAATTTTACGGCTATACTAAAGATGTTTTTAGCGCTCTTGTTGGAATACCGGTGGTTGTTCTGCCATCCGATAGCGAAGGTGTGCCGAACTGCATACTCGAAGCTATGAGTCTCAGAAAATTAGTTATCGTAAGCAACACCGGCGGCGTCAGTGAAATTGTCGATGATAAAAAAACAGGTTTTCTCTGCAGACCCAAAGACCCCAAAGGTTTCGCCGATTGTCTGCAATATGTTTTTACGCACAAGGCCGGGGATTTTGAACAGATGCGAACGGCCGGTTTTGAAAAATGGAAAAATGAGTTCACTAGCGAGAAAATGGTCGATAACCTTATCGAAGTTTACAGGAAAGTCGGAGTTTTATAAAAGATATGAATTCGCTTGACGATAAAATCCTGCCTAAAATTTCCGTTCTTATGAGCGTTTATGAAAAAGATAAGCCTGATTATTTCAAAACGGCGATCGACAGTATTCTTAACCAGACTGTGAAACCTGACGAGATTGTGCTTGTCAAGGATGGTCCCGTAAGCGCAGAACTTGAGAACCTAATCGGCGAATATAAACAAAAAACAGGTAATATTTTAAAAATTGTAAATCTTACGGGAAATAAAGGGCTTGGCGTCGCTCTTGCTGAGGGAATTAAGAATTGCGAATTCGATATTGTCGCCAGAATGGATGCCGATGATATAAGCAGCCCGGACAGATTTGAGAAACAATTAAAATTTTTGAAAAACAATCCTGATATTGACGTGGTGAGCTGTTTTGCCGCGGCCTTTGACAAAAATGTCAAAAAGCTGCTGTTCGTCCGGCGTGGCCCCCTCCTGCACGAACAGATAGAAAAGCAATTCCGGTTCAGATTTTGTATGAATCATCCCGCGGCAATGTTCAGAAAAGAAGCTGTTCTGAAGGCGGGGAATTATACCCCCTTCGCTGGTCTTGAGGATTACCTCCTTTGGGCAAAAATGCTTTTAAACGGCAGCAAAATGGCAACTATCGGAGAGGTTCTTTATTATCACCGATGGGAAAAAGGACTTCTGAAAAGACGAAGCGGATTTAAAAGAGCATCTCTACAGATAAAGCTGCAAAGAGAATTTCTGAAAATCGGTTTTATAAATAAGTGGCAGTTTCTGCGAAATGTAATAATCCGTTCTGCCGCCACTCTGCTACCGCAGGGTATTATACGTCGGGCAAGAATTAAATTAGGTATATAGATCCCTGATGTCCGCGGCTTTGCCGGCTTTTGACGAAGTTCCGCCGGCAGCGGACTATGAATAAAAGGAAGGTTTGCAAGAACCTTCCTTTTTTATGCGCATAAAAAAAGGCCGCTTGTTGCAGCGGCCTTTTTAAATATCATAAATACCTTTTAAAGCTGTTCCATCCACACATCGGCGAAATCAACAAAATCATCGAAATTTACTGTGCCAGACTCGGTCGAATCGCAACATTTACAATACCCATTGTATGTATTACAGCCGCTCTTAAGCCACTGGTCGGCAAAAATCTGCAGGTCATTATAATCTGTTGAGTTGGCACTAATATCACCGCTGACGACGGGGTTTACAGAGAAGCCGGGATTGCCGCTATTGTTGGCTGCAATCTGGTGAAGATAGTCGCACCTCGATATAAAACTCAATGGATTGTTGGTACCGAGATTAAGCCTTATCAAACTGTAAAAACCTCTTAAGACATTGATGTCCTGTATTTGATTAGTTCCAAGCCATAAATACTTTAGCTGATTCACATCGGCCAGCGGGGTAATATCGACCAGGTTGACATCAATGAGCCCAAGCTCTGCCAGACTGTTCATATCTTTCACGGCATTGATGTCGGAAATGTCATCGTTTCGGTCCAGATAAAGATATATAAGCTTTGTCAACGGTTGAAGAGGGCTTATATCGGTGACATTGTTGTCTATCAGATTCAAATACCACAGATTCGTTAATCCCGACAGTACAGTCACATCCGAAATCAGGTTCAAGTTCAAACGCAGGCTTCTTAGATTTGTCGCCCACTCAAGTCCTGTCAGGTCGGAAATGCCCAGAGAATTTGCATCTAAGTGTGTAAGTAGCAGCATTTGATTGGCATCTGGGTTTGGTATGCCGAGCTTTGCCTCGATTGCCGCCTTTAAATTCGGATCAGGAATGTTAACCGGTGCTGCCTGCGAAATACCCGCAACGGCTAAGACCAATAAAAAAACAAATATACGTTTCATAAAAAGTACCTCCTTAATCATTAGTCCGGTTTCTACACCGGAAAGAATTGGTGGTATCACTCACCTATGCAATTCAAAAATTGTCGCATTTTCCCTTCCCTGCCTAATTTCCCTAACTTTACAAGCAACCTTTAAAATATCAGAATTGGGCAATATTGTCAAGATAAATTAGCCGCAACTATTCAAAAACATCATATATAAATTAACTTGCTAAAATCGTTACAGAAGGTTGCCTTTGAAAACATATATGTATAAAAATTTATATGTCCTTTGTTTATAAGCAGTTACAAACTAAAACTGGTGTAATTTATTTTTAAAACTCGGATTATTGAAGGCACGAGTCCTATAAAAACTGCTAAAAACTGCTGAAATTGTGTCTATTCATTGTTTTTTGATGGATTATCGTCTAAACTTATATTTTGGGAGGCCAATTTTGCTTGATTTTCTGTATTTGTGGGTTATAATAAAATAATAGTTGAGAAGATGGCATTAGTTGCCATTATCAAGACAAGATGAGCAGTAAACGCATGCATCTTTGGAATGCTATTAGCCTGATCGCTGTCGTTCTAACCACGCAAGGCTTTTGTGCTTCTGATGTCAATAACGGAGGATTTGAGCTTTACGAGCTTTACGAGTTTAACGAGGTTCCTGATATTAACGTCCCTATAGGCTGGCAGCATGAAAACTATGCTGATGTTGTTGGGAATTTTATACCTCATCCAGCGGAATATCAAGGTCAGTTCACAAACTGGCGGATTGACACCACAACCGGACTGTTTCCTTTTGAGGGAGAACACTTTCTCGTGATTAGCACGGGAGATGTCCCTGGGGTGTCGATATATGCAAAAGTCCAGCAGAGTATTACCATTGAAGCCGGCGACAAACTTACCGGTGTATACTTTTTCGGCACTTGTGATTATATATCGTACTACCCGGAATTTAACGACTGGGCAGAAATAAAGCTCGTTCCGGCAGATTTAAACTTTCAGGATGTGAATATTGTTCATGTGGATGTCAATCAGGTGGGAAGCATCGGCGCCTACACGGATAATTCGATGAGCGGCTGGAAGAGATTTGAATATACCTTTGATGTTAATCAGGCAGGTACCTATGACCTGACTATATTCGTCAGTGATTATGTAGGGGATGACGGCTATGATACATATTTTGCCGTTGACGGACTTGTTCTGTGCCACGACCCGCTAGTAACCGGCGACTTTAGCTGTGACTGCACGGTAAATTTCCAGGATTTGGCCATTTTTGTTGCAGATTGGCTCTGCAACTGTAATGACCCCAACATCCACAACGACCCTGACAGCGACCCAGCCCTTTATAACGACCCCAACACCAACTGTCTGCTTGGCACCGACCTGACCGGAGACGGCCCCGTTAACTTCAATGATTTACAAGTTATGTCAGAGTATTGGCTCGAAGGAACTAAAGAGGAATAACCACCATTTCCGGATAGCACAGGTTTTCTTTGCAGTTGTTTTATTTGACACTGGAATAACAGTAATTTTTCTGGTATAAACACCTCCTCTGGCTGTGAATAGATAGTAATTCAGATAAGCAGGAATGCTGCATGTTTGCGATAATAAGCGATATACACTCGAATCTCGAAGCGTTGACAACCGTGCTGGCCGATATTGAAAACCGGGGCATAAAGACTGTTTACTGCCTTGGTGACATAATCGGTTACGGCCCGGACCCAAAGGACTGTCTCGACCTTGTAATTGCAAAAACACAGGCCTGTGTGATGGGCAATCACGACTATGCGATATTGTACGAACCGACAAATTTCAATCTCGGCGCCGAACGGGCGAGCTTCTGGACGAGAAACCAGCTCGAAATCGAACAGGGGCCTGAAAAACGGCACAACCGCTGGAATTATCTGGGCAGCCAGCAAATGAGATGGACTCTTTCTATGGAACTTGACGGCGCAAAAGCCATTCTGGACTTTGTGCACGCTTCACCGAGAAGACCTATCAATGAATATATTTTCCCGGACGATGTATATACAACGCCGGCAAAAATAACCGCACAATTCGACCGTGTCAGGCATATCTGCTTCATAGGGCATACTCATTTGCCGGGCGTTTTTCTCGACGACCCCGACTTCTACGCTCCGGACGAGCTTGATTATGTCTATCCGATAGTACCGGAGGAAAGGGCTATTATAAACGTCGGCTCCGTAGGCCAGCCCAGGGACAGAGACAACAGGGCAAGCTACGTTTATGTCGAAAAGAACAACGTCCATTTTGTAAGGCTTGCATACGATTACAAAACCACGCAGAGTAAAATCTATGCTGTCGAGGAACTTGACAATTTCGAAGCCGACAGATTGAGCGAAGGACAATAAAAGTCATGGATGTAAAAAAACTGGCCATCCTCTTTGTTTCCGCATATCTGATTATATGCACTATTTTGATATTCAACTCAGGCATATTTCCCGCCTCCGCGTCTCTCGACGCGAGTCGAGGCGGCAGGTCAGGACAGCAGAATAATCCGCAGGGGATTTTGACGCTCGCCGCCGAGGTTAATTTGCCTGCCCCGAAGGCTCTGCCCCAGATTACCTCTCTGCCGGATAGAGACACTTCCGCGCCGCAGATTACCGCTGCCAGCGCCAAGGAAAAAACATTTACGCTCGGCTCGGTTTTACTTGCAAAAGAAAATCCTTATAAGCTCCAGATTACGCTTACCACAAAAGGCGCAGCTGTTTCGTCCGTAAGACTTCGAGACTACGACAACCGCGACCGCAAAAATCCTCAACCTCTTGAACTTCTTTCGACAGTTGATACGGCAAATACTATGTCAAGCGAAAGACTGCTGCTGCCGGCTATGACAAAATCCTTTCCTCTCGACAAGCTGAATTGGCAAAGCAGCGGCGCAACTCAAAATAGCGACGGCTCACAGACGATAAGTTTTTACGCGATAATACTCAAAGACGGCGGCGAATTTATCAAATTAACGAAAACATACACTTTAAAGCCCCAAGATTACCTGCTGGACTGCTCTGTCGTTATCGCTAACGCAAGCGACGCCGAGATTAAAACTTCCCTTGAAATGCTCGGCCCCGCGGGAATTTCAAAAGAACAGGAAAGAATAGACACAAGGACAATTACGACAGGTTTTTTAACCCCTCAGGGAACCATCGCGGCAGAGAAACTAAACATCACGAAATTAGCCAAAGTGTTCGGCAGCAGGGAAGGATTTTTGATTCCCAAAAACGCCGACTATAAATTTTTATGGACTTCTCTGTCAAATAAATACTTCACCGCGATTGTAAGGCCTGTTCCGCAGGAGGCGAACAATTTGTCGCCGGAATGGATACTGCAGAAAGTCGCGCTGGAATATGACCCCGACAGAATAATGAACAGCGGCGACGAAAACGCGGGCATTTTACTGCAAACCACGCCGATTAACCTTGCACCGGGAAAAGAACAGAAATGCGATTATCAGCTTTACATAGGGCCGAAAGACAGACATCTCTTCAGCGCCAACCCGCTTTATAACAAGCTCGGCTTTATGAATGTAATTGATTTCCAGGCCTGTTTCGGAAATACATTCAGCCGCCTGAGCTTCTTAATCCTCAGCGCTATGAACTGGCTGTATCAGTACGTTCATAACTACGGCGTTGTTATTATAATTTTCGTTTTTATCGTGCGGCTTATACTGCATCCGATTACGAAGAAAAGCCAGATTTCAATGATGAAGATGTCAAAGCTGGCGCCGAAAGCCGAGGAAATAAAGCAGAAGTATGCCGACAATAAAGCGGAAATGAACAAGCAAATGATGTCGCTTTATAAAGAGCACGGTGCGGCGCCGGTAATGGGCTGTCTGCCTATGCTGCTTCAGATGCCTATCTGGATTGCGCTTTACAGCGCCATTTACGCAGGCATCGAGTTCAGGGGAGCGAAATTCCTGCCGTTCTGGATAACAGACCTTTCGACCGTTGATGCGCTGTTTTATTTTCCTGCCGCTGCCGAAAAAATCCCGTTTATCGGCTCTTTCATCGGTACAAGTTTCAACCTGCTGCCGATTCTGCTCGGTGTGGCGATGTTCGCGCAGCAGAAACTTATGCCTTCCTCGTCGGCTGCGACAAATCCGCAGGCGGCTCAGCAGCAGAAAATGATGATGTGGATGATGCCTGTAATGATGCTTCTGTTTCTCTACAGGGCACCTTCGGGACTAAATCTTTACATAATGTCGAGCACGATTGCCGGAGTTGTTGAGCAATACGTCATAAAAAAACACATTCAGGAAAAAGAAGCACTTGAACAGACAGGCCTTGTGCCCACAACGAGCAAACTTGGCGGAAAATTAAAAAAGAAAAAGCCAAAACCGCCTATTAAGTTTTCGTAATAACCGGCAAAATCATGTGAATAACTTCTTTGACAACAAGCACTTAGGGGAAATTATTCATTTGACATTTAATCTTATATAAGGGAAAATATACTCGACAAGTGAATAATTATTGTAGCCGAGATTTGTGCGTAATTGCACAAATACGGGGGACCCAAACTTTGGGGCTTATCCCGATGAAAATCGGGAGGGGCACTTTCAAGCCCTCGCCCGTCAGCTAACCTCGTAGGCATTTGAAAGGGCAATGGCAAAGATAGAGAACTGCCGCCCGGCAGTTTTTTTATTGCGCCCCTTTGCCCAAGGGTAAAGGGAAAAATGAATACCATAAAAGACCGGTTGAGGAATCTGACCGCGTTTCAGATTCTTGTTTCAGGTTATGGTCTGGTTGTATTTTTTGGTGCATTCCTTTTGTCGCTGCCCATTTCTACTGCCGCAGGAAAACACCAGCCATTTCTCGATGCTTTGTTTGTTGCCACGTCAGGCATCAGCACTTCAGGGCTAACACCCGTTGATATCGGCTCTTACTATAGTATGTTCGGCCAGATTGTGCTTTTATGCACATTTCAAATCGGCGGCATCGGTTATATGACATTTATTATATCATTGGCGTATCTGCTTCAGATGGAACTGCCTGTAATCGCAAAAGCGGTCGCGCGAGAATCGTTATCGGGTCCCGATTATAGGATGCTGGGCAGATTTTTCCTGTCGGTTCTGACATTTACTTTCCTGTTTGAGACGGCAGGTGCAATCGTTTTAACGTTGTTTTGGAGTAAGGAATTCCCACTGGGTCGAGCAATTTATTTGGGTATTTTCCATTCTGTTTCAACGTTCTGCACCGCGGGCTTTGGCATATTCTCCGACAGTCTTATGAGATATAAAACAAGTTCCGTAATGAATATTACCATTATAGTTGTATCAATTGCCGGTGGTATCGGTTTTATCGTTCTCTATGATTTATGTATTTATTTTCTCAAAATACTAAGGAAACAATACCCCAGAAGATTATCCGCGCACTCCAAACTTGTAATCCTTGTTTCCTTTGCTGTTATGTCCCTCGGCACAGCCGTCATCTTTTTTGCTGAAAATTGGTCGCAGTCAACAAATCCCGGCCAAAAATTTATGGCATCGGTTTTTCAGGCTGTTTCCGCCTCTACCACGGATGGTTTTAACACCCTCGATATCGGCGCAATGACGCCAACAAGCCTTACTTTCATTATGTTTCTTATGTTTATCGGCGCTTCGCCAGGCAGCACTGGTGGCGGAATAAAAACTTCAACACTTGGCCTTTTGTTCGTATTTCTATGGTCTCATTTAAAAACCACGCGAACAGATATTAATATCTTTAAAAGAAGAATCCTGCCTGACCTTATCTATAGAGCCTTTAGCGTTTTTGCCTGGTTTATTCTTATCATTATTGTTGATATGGTCGTATTGTCTGCAACCGAAAAAGCCTCTTATCTGCAAATACTCTTTGAAACTGTTTCGGCTCTCGGCAACACCGGCTTATCTATGGGCATAACTTCCAGCTTGAGTCCTATTGGCAAAATGGTATTGATTGTTACAATGTTCATTGGACGTATCGGACCTTTGGCGGCGTGCCTTTTCTTTATCGGCAGACAAAAACCCGTTCTCTATGAGTATGCAACGGAAACTATCTTTATAGGCTAAAATCCGATATATTTCTCTGCCTCAAAATAGTATATACTTTAAAGTGACTGTTATGAGAACGTCTTAAATATGTACAATATAGATGATACGATAATTGCGGTATCGAGCGGGACAACTTTTTCGATAAAGAAAATCATACGTATCAGCGGCGATAAAACTTTCGACATTCTTAAATCGCTTGCCGAAGACAATCGCCCGGGCAAACAGAAAGAAATTGCACCTGCCCTGCTGAAAATCGCAAACGATTTTGCCATCGAAGCAAAACTTTACCTGTTCCCTTCTCCGAATTCCTATACGGGCGAGGACCTTGCCGAAATTCATATTTTTGCAGGCAATGAAGTTATCGAAATTCTTTTTTCAAAAGTTTCCGCTCTTGGCGGCAGAGCGGCACAGGCCGGTGAGTTTACATACAGGGCTTATGTAAATGGGAAAATGGATTTGTCCCAGGCCGAGGCGGTGGCACAGCTGATTCAAAGCTCAAACCAATACCAGTTATCCGCTGCCCGCAGGCTCTTTAGCGGCTCAGTCGAAAAGACAGTTCGGCAGATTCGCGAGAAAATGCTTGAGCTTCTCAGTTTAATCGAGGCAGGACTGGATTTTGCCGCAGAAGACATAGAAATAATCAGCGCAAAAAAGGCGATTGAAAGAGCGGGGGAAATTCACGATAGTCTCAATGAGCTTCTTGCCGGCTCAATCACATTCGAGCAGATTATCGACGCCCCTTCGGTAATAATTGCAGGCACTGCAAACGCAGGAAAGAGCAGTCTTGTGAACGCGCTTGTCGGAACAAAAAGAAGCATCGTTTCAGACCAGAGCGGCACGACCCGCGATGTGCTTGAACACTGGCTGAAATTGGACAAATGCGATTGCATCCTGTTCGATTGTGCCGGCCTCGTCATTAAGCCTGCCGATATTATCCAAACTCTTGCCAACACCGCAGCGTTAAAGGCAATCGAGGATTCGATGGTAATAATTTTCTGTGCGGATATCACAAAAAAGGATTATTCGACCGATTTGGAAGTTCTCAGATGTCTTTCAAAAAAGCCTGTAATTTACGCGGCAGCAAAATGCGATTTATTAAATAATGCCAATACCGCTGAAAAAATCAAAAAACTGAAAAATGTTTTCGGCTGCGACTTTTTGGCAACCAGCTCAAAAAATCTGACCGGCCTTGATAAACTTAAAGAGGTTATACAGCGGGATATAATCAAACAAACTTCGCACACAGCCGAGGCCGCTGAAAAAACAGCTCTTACCGAAAGACATAAAACTGCGGTAATTGAAGCGGCTAAAAATATCGAAGCTGTTTCTGCTGAAATGAAAAGAAATAACGAAGAAATCGCTGCGATGTTTTTGCGTTCGGCGATTCAAAACCTGTCGAGTTTCGAGGCTGAGCATATCGACGAAGCAATACTTGAAAAAATCTTCTCCCGTTTTTGCATCGGTAAATAAAAACGGCCTCTGTTGTGTCAGAGGCCGTTATGAAAACGCATCTGGAAGTCGATGTCGTTATTTGTCTTTTGCTTCAAATTCTGCGTCAATTACATCGTCGCCGCCTTTTCGGTGAACCTCGCCTTCGCCGCCCTTCGGCTCCGAAGGTTTGGCTCCCGGCGGGGGCGGAGGCTGGCCGGCCTGCTTCTTGGCTGCATCTTCATAGAGAATTTTGCCAAGCTCCTGAGCAGTATTGCTGAGGTTTTCCATCGCATTCTTTATAGCCTGGCCGTCTTCGCCCTTGGCGGCTTCTTTAAGGTTATTTACCGCCAATTCGATTTTGCCTCTCGTATCGGCTGAAACCTTAGCGCCGTGCTCTTTAAGAGTCTTTTCCGTTGAATAAATCATCTGGTCGGCCTGATTCTTGAGGTCAACCACTTCTCGCCGCTTCTTGTCTTCGGCAGAGTGATCCTCGGCATCTCTTTGCATTTTCTTGACTTCCTCATCGCTCAGGCCGGAACTGGACTTAATCTGAATCGACTGCTGTTTGCCGGTGCCGAGGTCTTTCGCCGAAACATTCAATATGCCGTTGGCGTCAATATCAAAAGCAACCTCGATCTGCGGGATACCGCGAGGAGCAGGTGGAATATCGGAAAGCTGAAATCTGCCAAGTGTCCTGTTATACTGTGCGAACTCGCGTTCGCCCTGCAGGACGTGAATATCGACTGTCATTTGACTATCGGCAGCGGTCGAGAAAATCTCCTTTTTGCTTGTTGGTATTGTCGTATTGCGTTCAATCAATTTTGTCATAACGCCGCCGAGCGTCTCAACGCCCAAAGACAATGGCGTAACATCTAGAAGGAGAATATCCTTTACGCCTGCATCGCCTGCAAGAACAGCGCCCTGAACAGCAGCGCCGATTGCCACAACCTCATCCGGATTGAGGCTCTTGTTCGGCTCTTTTTTGAACAGGTCTTTGACTATCTGCTGAACCTTCGGGATTCTTGTTGAGCCGCCGACAAGTAGAACCTCTGCTATATCGGATGGGTTCATCTTTGCATCGCTCAATGCCTGAACACAGGGCTTTTTGAGTCTTTCGAATATCGGCTCTACCAGTGCCTCGAATTTACTTCGTGTAAGTGTTAACTGCAAGTGTTTCGGCCCGGAAGCGTCAGCCGTAATAAACGGCAGATTTACCGTTGTTTCAACCTGAGTAGAAAGCTCGCACTTGGCCTTTTCGGCGGCCTCTTTGAGTCGCTGGTGTGCCATTGGATCTTTGCGTAAGTCGATGCCTTCTGTCTTCTTGAACTCATCAGCGAGGTAATTTATCAGTATCTCATCAAGGTCATCGCCGCCGAGATGGGTATCTCCGTTAGTGCTGAGCACCTCGAAAACATTGTCGCCGATATCGAGAATTGAAATATCAAATGTGCCGCCGCCGAAGTCGAATATGGCTACCTTTTCATTCTTCTTTTTCTCTATGCCATAAGCGAGAGCCGCTGCGGTCGGTTCATTTATGATTCTCTCGACCTTCAAACCAGCTATTGTGCCGGCGTCTTTAGTAGCCTGCCTCTGTGCGTCATTAAAGTAGGCGGGAACCGTAATTACGGCACGCTCGACCTTTTCGCCGAGATAATCCTCAGCGGTCTTTTTCAAGTCCTGCAGAATCATCGCCGAAACCTCCGGCGGAGTATATTCCTTGCCTCTTACGTTTACCTTTACCAGTTCGTTTGAGCCGCCAACTACCTTATATGGCACCGTTTTTTCCTCAGTTGCGACTTCATTGTGCCTGCGGCCCATAAACCGCTTGATGGAAAAAACGGTGTTTTCGGGATTGGTTACCTGCTGATGGCGGGCAATCTGGCCGACAAGACGTTCGCCTTTGTCGGTAAAACCCACCACTGAAGGCGTTAATCTGCCGCCGGATGAGTTTATCAGAACCTTCGGCTGTGAACCTTCCATTACCGCCACGACCGAGTTCGTCGTTCCCAAATCTATTCCAATAATCTTTGCCATAGTTTCTGTCTCCTTTTGACAAAAAAAATCTTGCTCAAAAGCCTAAACTGCAAAGTCTGTGCCAACAAAAGCAAAAAACTTAACCTTTTATGAATAAACAGGTTAACACCGCTGCCCAAAAGCTGTCAAGTGCCATTTTGGCAGATTTATTACTCAATTAACCACGAATGAACGCGAATTGACACAAATTTAAAAACTGTTTAGCCTCGCCGGCATAGTAATGCCGGCCGGTATTACTGCTTTTACGGCAAATTTTTGTTTTTGAGACGGATTAACAAAAAAATTTTTATTTTTTCTTTTTTATATTTTGTTTTCACCTGTAGTATAATCACGAAATCAGTTTGTATATTATTTTTGAAAGGAACTGAAAGAAATGCCAAATATCTCGGCGGATTGTCTCGTAGCAAAAAGAATTTTTTTAACAAAAGGTGTCGGAAGACACAGATACCAGTTGAAATCTTTCGAGGAGGCCCTGCGAGACGCAGGCGTTGCGAATCAGAACCTCGTGCAGGTATCCTCAATTCTGCCCCCCCACTGCAAAATCATCAGCAGGGAAAACGGCCTAAAGGAGCTTGTGCCGGGTTCCATCGCCTTCTGTGTTATGGCCAGATGCGACACTAACGAGCACGGCAGACTCATCGCCACCTCTATCGGAATGGCCCTGCCGAAAGACAAAAACAACTGGGGTTATCTGAGCGAAGTGCACGGCCACGGAATGAATGAGCAGCAGGCAGGCGATTTGGCGGAAGACTTAGCGGCTGAAATGCTCGGCACCACGCTCGGCCTTGAAGTTGACCCCAATACAGCCTGGAGCGAAAGGGAACAGGAATATAAATCCAGCGGCCTTATCATCAGAACTTCAAACAGCACACAAGCCGCGAGAGGCCAAAAAGGTATGTGGACAACCACAGTTGCCATCGCGATGTTTCTGTTTGATTGACAGGCAGGGAAATATATGAAGAAGGAAATTGGATTTGGCGACCTGCCGCAAAGATATTGTGCGTATCAGACGGCTAAAATTGTCATTCTCCCCGCTCCATTCGACGCCACGAGCACCTGGATAAAAGGGGCAGACAAATGTCCGGCGGCGATTATCGAAGCCTCGGCGAATATGGAAACCTACGATATCGAGACAGACTCCGAAGTTTATAAACAGGGCATATTTACCGATAAACCCATAAAAGAAAAAAAATCACCTGAAAAAATGGTCGCTGAACTGAGAGCCAGAGTTCTCAAACACATCAAAAACAAAAAATATGTCGTAACGCTCGGCGGGGAACATTCCATTAGCGCAGCGACTATACAGGCTCACGTCGAATCTTTTAAAAACGTTTCGGTTCTGCAGTTTGATGCGCACGCGGATTTGAGAGAGGAATACCACGGCTCAAAATTCAATCACGCCTGCGTTATGGCACGGGCAAGGGAAATTGCTCCGGTTGTGCAGGTCGGCATAAGAAGCGCAGATATTACAGAAAGAGATTTGATACAAAAAAGAGATAATATCTTTTTTGCTCAAAATATTTACGATAATAATAACTGGTTTAGTAAATGCCTCAAGAAACTCACAAAAAATGTCTATCTGACAATTGACCTTGATGTATTTGACCCTGCGATAATGCCCTCAACGGGCACACCTGAACCGGGTGGACTTGGCTGGTATCAGGTTCTGGCTTTTCTTAAATTGCTGATGAAACAGAAAAACGTCGTCGGCTTTGACATTGTTGAACTGTGTCCTAATCTAAAAAACAAGGCTTCGGATTTTCTCGCAGCGAAACTGATTTACAAACTTTTAAGCTACAGATTTTGTCTGACTTCGGCGAGCTCAGTCGAGTCGAAATAACCGATAGATGTATAAAATAGATACCATTTTATGAAAGGATATGATTATGTGTTCGACTTGCGGATGCGGTGGCGGCAAGAAAAAGGCTAAAAAAGCCAAAGCCAAAAAGAAAAAATAACAACTCCTGTGAAAATTAAAACGGCCTTTGGAAATTTTCCAAAGGCCGCTTTTATTTGTTTCCTGCTTATTTAATCAGCTCTATAACCGCATTGCCTGTAATTGTCATCGGCATTGTCATGCCTTCCGGCATTTGCGGATTTCCACCCATTTTCATTACGCCTGAAAAATTCATCGTAATATTGCTCTTGCGGGTAAGGCCGGTCTTTTCATCCACTTCACTCGCTGCGTTCATTGTGCCGGATATTTGCATAGAGACCTTATTGTTCGGGTCTATTTCAAGAGGCTTTGAGCTGTCGCCCATATCCATCTTGGCTACCGAGTCAATGTATGCGATGCCGTCTTTGCGCTGTTTGAGCATATAAGTTGTGTCAATATCAATCGGCATAATGAAATTCATACTTATGGTGTCATACCAGGTATCGCCGGCAGCTACAGGTTCAGCGGGAAAGGCACCCATCATACTGCTGGTCATTTCCTTAACCTGTTTTTCATCGAACATTTTATCGAAAAAATCCATCCGCTGCATTTCAGGATTGCCGCCCATCATCTTTTCCTTTATTTTTGCAAGCATTTCCTTGATACCGCGAATGTCTGAGATTTTGGCCGTGGGAGTCATTTTCATCTGCAGTTCGCTGCCTGCCATCGCCGAAACCATGGCGGCCATCATTTGCTGGTCCGGCCTGTTAGGGTCAACCGGTTTGGGATTTGCTGAATCAAATTCCATACGTCCCATTGGGCCTTCCATAATCATCTTCATAGATTTATAGGTTATTTCGATATCCATTACGCCATTGGCATCGACACTCAAACAATCGAAGCCCATAACCATTTCCTGCGTATGGGTCATTTTTTGCTCCTGACCATTCATCGTCTGAGCGATGTTCTGGTTCTGCGTCATCTTCATTTCGTGTTTTTCGCCCGCCTTTAGACGCAATTTCAGGTCCACCTTATCCTGCGCGGCAGAACACACAACTGCCGACAAAACAAGAACATACACGAAAATAGAAACTATTCTCTTAATCTTCATTTTAATTCTCCTAAAAAATTATTCTGTTAATATGATACCACTAAAATTTTATTTTACAAGACTGCACTTCATACAGATATAACGCGAAACCGCCGTAAACATAGCCCAGCTGCACAGCAACGAAGTTATTATTTGCGATGGAGTAAATACGATTTGTTTATCGGATAGCGTGAGAATGAAAAATATAATCAGCTGGAATAATAACATCAGGACAATCATCTTCATCATCGGTTTTTTGTCGAAAACCAGCCCAATAGTAAACGCGACAGGAAGCACAAATAAAGTCATAAAAGAAAGATTTATGTCAATCGCCTTAAAATAGAAGTGTCGCCCATTTAGCGTTAAAACAGGCATAATCGGCTCCAGCCATAACGTTATCAATGCCGCCAATGTTACAAATACGGTAATAAACAAAGTTACAGCAGTTCCCAGGGCCAGTGCGATCCAGAATCTTTCCCGCCGTCCCCCGCTAATCAGCAGAGGTGAATGTACATGCAGGTTTGCTTGCAGTACCAAAAAAACCGGCAGAATGAAAATTATATTACGTCCTGGGCTTATATACCCCAGGAACAACAGCGTCAGTAAAGTACCAGTTAAAACCCCAATCCAGCTTAGGCAGGAAAACATAACCGCAAACGATTTATAAAAACCGCCCCAGATATATCGGCTCAGATTTTCCCCTGCTCCGGAAATCCGGCTGATAAAAAAAGTTTCTATCTTCGGCAATATATGTACAGGAAAGTCTTTTTTCTTTTCCACCAGTCTGGCCTCCGTGTATTTGGATAGTTTTTCCCTGTCCCACGCATCGAAGGCCCCCATCCACATCCTGCCGCAATACTGTCTGGCAAGACCCTCCCGTCCCCAGTGAATCCATGCCCATAAATTAACCAGACTGCCTGCGATAATTATCGGTAAAGGGTAATGAGTAATAATATATGCATGAACATTCAGAATTTGTCCAATGATGATTGCCCACACCAAAAACGCCATTGAATAAGTCCATATCGGAAAGCGAAAAACAAACCAGACACCAAGCCAATAGAAAATAGTACCAACAGAAAATACGGAAACGCACGTTAATATTGCCTTTGTAAAATCTGGAGCCGGATACCTCAGAAAAATGATAGACAATAAAAATGAGGCGGCAAGACCGGTACAAAATAAAAATTTTCTGGGTATTTCAGGATGTCGCGGCAGGCAATAAGAAAAAGGTTTAGTCAAAACATCTTTTTGCGTCTCGGCGGCAACTGCCCCAAAAAGGAACATCCAGATGATTAATATTGTGAAACAAGCTGCTAACCCTCCGGCGGTCCCAATAATTATAAGAAAAGTCAGACAACCAAACAATAGCAACTTCAGCCAAAAGATTCTTCCTTGATATAAATGTTTAAAATTTGCCTGCAAGATAGTCATTAAATCCGCCTTTATTTTTGCGTAACTACAATTTTATATATCTCTTCCAGCGACAGCGACCTGATTTCGATTTCACAATTCATACTTTTGGCCTTGTTCTGTAATTGCCATTCTGTATTATTCTGCACAATTATTAAGGCTTTATTATCGTTTCTTTGACAGCTTATAATGTTTTCAAATGGCAGTTGCTTAGGCAAAGCACCATTTAAAGATGTGAGGGTAAATCTGAGAAATTCCTCCCTCAAATTGTCAAAACTGCAATCGCGAAGTATTTTTCCCTCACGCATAATCAGCGTATGGTCGATTACCTTTTCAACATCGCTTAATATATGCGATGAAATAATTATAGTATGCTTTTCATCCTGGATTATCTGCAAAAGTAAATCGAGAAATTGACTTCTTGCAATCGGGTCCAGCGCCGATGCCGGCTCATCAAGAATAAGAAGCTGGGGTTCAAACCCTATTGCCAGCAGAATCGCAAGCTGCTGCCGCTGGCCGGGCGATAAAGTTCCAACCCTGCTTTTAACTGAAATGCCGAAATCGGCAATGTATTTTTCCTCCAATTGCTTATTCCACGTTTTATAATATGCGCTTACATAACGGATTAACTGCTCAACTGTCATCCAGCCGAGGAGTTCGCCTTCCTGATGAACATAACCGATTCGGCCAAGTTCTTTAGGAGATAGTTTGCCTGCGTCTGTGCCAAATGTGAAACATTGTCCTTCATCAGCAAGATACAAACCAATTATATGACGCAGCAGCGTGCTTTTACCTGCGCCATTTGCGCCGAGAAGGCCGATGATTTGTCCGCATGATATATCGAGATTAATTTTGTCCATCGCCTGTATTTTTCCGAACCTTTTGGAGATGTTGTGCATCTGAACTATGGTATTTTCATTCGTCATTTTTGCCTCCGACTTTTATATTTTCGGAATCGTATTCTCTGTATTGTTTTTTGAAAAACTCCACTGATTCCTCTTCCGAGACGCCAAGTTGAATTGCGGTTACTGCCGCTTTGTTTATAATATTGTCCAGTAATTGACCCTTAATCTGCTCTTTTTGTTCCTCTTTTACTTTTGCAACAAAAAGGCCGACTCCTCTTTTGCGTTCAACGAGTCCCTCGGCCTCAAGAAATGAATATGCCTTGCTGATAGTCATAGGATTAACCTTCAATCTGGCGGCAAGGTCGCGGACAGTTTCAAGCTGCTGGCCTTCTTTCAAGCCGTCGGTCATTATCTGCTGGCGGATTTGCCTGATTACCTGCTGGTAAATCGGTACGCCGCTATGATGGTCAATTTCAAGTAACATCAACTTTTAATCCTTTAGTATCACTGTATTACTAAACTAATACACTTCTTAAGCTTTGTCAATATAAATTTGAAAAAATTTTCAAAAATGTGCGTTTTTGGTGTAAAAAAGTGGTTTTTTGCCTCTAAAAAATTGCCGTTCGTATTAAGGTTTTGAATCGTCCTTTACTTGGTCGGATGGCACTTTTCGTTCCCGAGATTCAATCGCTTTGCGGAGGATAAATTCGATTTGCCCGTTTACGCTCCGCAATTCATCAGCAGCCCAGGCCTGTAGCTCGTGCCACAGTGCGGGGTCAATACGTAAAAGAAAATCCTTTTTTTGTGCCATAGTATAAAACGAGAAATTTTTTCAAATTCGTTTAACGATAGAGTGTTCCTACGTTGATTACTGGTTCTGATTGAGCTTCGCCGCAGAGTACAACCAGAAGATTTCCGACCATTGTGGCTTTATGCTCTTCGTCGAGCTTGACAACTTCTTTAGCCGACAATTCGGACAGTGCCATCTCTACCATACTTACTGCACCGTGGACAATTTTCTTTCTGGCGGCGATTATCGCCTCTGCCTGCTGGCGCCGTAGCATCACACCCGCAATCTCAGGCGCGTATGCCAAATGAGTTAGCCGGGCTTCTGCAACTACAACACCTGCCTTTGCCAATCTGCTTTCCAATTCGCTTTTAAGAGCGTTATTGATGGTTTCACTGCTGCCCCGCAAAGTCAGTTCCGCTTCCTCGTTATCATCTCCCTGGTCATAAGGATATATATTTGCCAAATGTCTTATCGCTGTTTCGCTCTGCACTTTGATATATTGCTCGTAATCGTCCACATCGAACAGGGCTTTAACCGTATCAGCCACCTGCCATACAACCACCGCTCCAATTTCTATAGGGTTTCCTCTCTGGTCGTTAACCTTGAGCATATCAGTCTGAAAATTGCGGGCTCGCAGCGAAAGATGATATTTGCTTGAGCCGAATGGGATACTGCCTCTGCTGGTTGTTATAGAACCGCCGCGAAGAACTGTAAAAGGATTGGCCCAGTGAAATCCGTCCTTTTTTACCGTGCCGACGTATTTGCCGAAAAGAATCAATACCCTGGCTTTATTCGGCTGCAGCGTGAAAAATCCCGCGGACAAAAATATTGCCAGTAAAACATCGCATATTGCCGCCAAAACGATATAAGGCACGATGCTCGTATCCTGTCCGTGTTTAACGCCGTAATAGATAATCGCCGGCACAAACAGCCACAATGCTATTGTTATTGGCAGCATTAACTAACCGTTCAATCTTTCTACCTGATGCTCTTGCATAATTATTCTCCTTAAATTTCAATAAATATCATTTTGATATCATTATAATATCGAGAAACATTTATGCAACAAAAAAGTGAATTTTTTGAAAAATTATCGAAAAACCGTGTTTTTGAGGCAAAAAGGCCGTTTATCTCCTTAAAAAAGAAGAAAATTATTGCTCGTACTCAAATACATCGTCAACCTTTTTGCCAAAGGCTCTTGCGATTCGGATAGCCAGTTCGAGAGATGGACTATACTGCCCTGCTTCTATTGCGATGATTGTCTGGCGTGTAACACCGGCCTTGTCGGCAAGTTCTGCCTGGGTTATTTGATTATTTTCAAATCGGAACTGGCGTAGATTATTTTTGATTTTAGTTTCGCTCATCGCCGCCTCCACACCTGTATTGAATCAACGCAGCGATGGATGATACCGAAGCAGAAACAAAGTAGGCAAGGTAGATCAAATAGATTATCAGCATCGATTTCATTGTGCCAAGATGATTTAAGATAATTACAAACCATCCGGCTCCGGCCAAAAAAATAAAGGCTGCTAAATACCCATAAGCTACTGTTTTATGGTCTATAAGTTTATCCCGTTCGTCAAAATCTTTTCCCGGAAATCGCCACGCTGTTAAAACTATCAGGATTAAAGGGACAGTCATTACAAGGCCTAATATACGCGTTATTAGTGGCGGTTTAGAAATACTAATAATATCTATGTGGTTTACGTATGCAAAAATTATTATAGCGGCTGCGGCTAATAGTGTCGCGATGGAAATTGCAAGCACCAGCCATGCTCTCTTTTGCGCTTTATTCATAATTTTTGCTCCTGCCGTATTGAACAAGAATCATAATTGAATGCACTATCCAGACTACAAACCCTCCGCCAAAAATCAGCACCGGCAAGCCAAGCCTTTTAAGAACTTCCGGCTCAAACAAAAAGATAAATATCGTGCCTACCAGGCAAAACCATAGATACGCTGTTACAAAGCCGCCCAATGCCGCGGTGCGGTTAATCAATATGTCTCTTTCATCGCAGGTAACTTTTCCGGCATCTTTTTTGAATATAAATGGAGCAAGCCCCCCAAAGCCACCAATGCCCAGAAAGGCCATTCCTGCCGTGGCTATTTGCCAGCCGAAAAGACAATATAGGATTATTATCGCAACTGTTGCCAGCAGCAAAGCTGTGCCAAAGACTACAAGATTATAAACCGCGATTTTTTGTGCCCTATTCATTTTTATCACTCCTGCCGTAAAGAACCAGAATTACTACAGAATGTACAAAAAATGTGGCCAAACCAGCCGCCCCAAAAATATTAGGCAGCCACCAAACGGCTACAGTCGCCTGTGGCCCAAGTATGAAAAACGGAAGCATGCACGCTAATCCTACAACCAAAAATGCTGTTGCAAAACCAGCAATAGCGGCCTGCCGGTCAATGAAAGTGTCTCGTTCGTCACAGGTAATTTTGCCTTTATCTTTGGGAAAAACAATCGGCCCGAATCCTCCAAAGCCAGCAATCCCTAAAAGAGCAAAGCCAGCAAATGCTTTTGGGATTCCAACTTTAATATATAAAATCGCAAAGGCCGCAAGACTGCTTACAACTGCTAAAGATATAGTAATTACGAATAACCAAGCTATTTTTTGTGCCCTGTTCATATTATTAACTCCTTAATGTAATCTATACAGGACATAATGTAAGCCAGACATTACATAATGTCAAGTAAATTTTACATTTTTTGGAAGAATTTTTTAAAAACCCCCTTTTTAGCCCCCAAAAACAAGAAAACTCCACTTTTGCGACAAAAAAATAAAAAAGACCGAGCGGATGAGTGCCCGGCCTTTACTTGCCTCTAAAACTATTTTCATTCCTGAACTACAACTGCCCACCTGGTTGGATGCCCCAGCACTCTATTTACATCCAGGTTTTAATTCTCGGACCGCCCATCTGGTTGGATGCCCCAAAACCTTACCAGATTTTAAGGTAAATTTCTGTTCTATTGTTTTGCCGTCTTTCTCAGTCATAACTTTAACCGGCACCATCCAGAACATATATTGATCCATTTTTGGCTCATCTATCGAAATTACCTGCAAAATATGGAAATCCCCAAATTCCTGCCTGGCCTGCTGTTCTGTCATTCCTTCGTTTACAAGTTTGCCCGCCAAGGTATAATCTTCATCAACAATCGCATCCAAAAATTGCGAGGCTGTTTCTACGGCAATTGCACTATCGCTTAAATCGCCTTGTTCGATTCCGATATCCATAGCCATCATATCAACCCTATTGACATCGGGAGGCGCTTCTTTATTAAGGTCAAGAAGCTCGGGCGCAAACGGTTGATTATAATCGCAGTATTCCCACCTTCCAATAGCTTTTGGGCCGTTCGGGTCTAATAGAAATATTTCCACGGCCTTAACAAGCCTGCTGGCATTATCAATATGATAAACATCTTTAATGGCCGGCATCTGACGCCGTAACAAATATGTGTTCGGTTCATATATCGCTGTCACTAAAATATCGCCCTGACTTGTTGTCGGTTCTTCTATTTGGATTTTAACTTTGCCCTCTTTCTCTAAGCTGTCGAGGTATTCCAACGCGCCTTTGGGATTATATCGCGATGCAAAAAACAAAATTTTTGCCGTATAACCTTCATCTTCAAAAAACATAAGATTCTTCTTGTCCCTCCTCCACCATTCTGTTTTGCCCTCCTTCCATGCCACTGATTCGGAAATTTCGCCTTTGTCATAAACATCAAATCTCAAATTCTTTACCACGCCGGTTGGGCCGTATTCAACCCAGGCCTCTTTACCAAGGTTTCTAATATTTGTGGGATCGCCGAATTGTTTAAAATGAAAATACCGCATACCATCAACCGCCGTCATAGTCTGTTCAAATGCATAAGCGGGTGCGGCTGATTTGTTTAAAAACGTTATTGTTAGTACAGTTGCGATAAGCAATACTGCGGCTATTGCCACTTTTGTAATTGAACTTTTCATAATTATTCTCCATACACTCGGCTGTAAATCAGCCGATGTGTTTATTTTAGATTTCTCAAACGCCGCCAATGCATCATCGAGAACTTTTTCGTCCATCTGAGAGGAGACGGCGGAGTATGATTTTTTTGCTTTAAAAAACGATTTGATTAACTTTTCTATATTTTCTGCAGTATTCATTTTTATACCTCACCATCTAAAATTGACCGCAGTTTGTCTATTCCATACCGGTATCGGCTTTGAATTGTATTAACCGAAACACTCTGCGATTCGGCTATCTCTTTAAATTTTAATCCGCTTTGCAGATGCAGAATTATTATCTCCTGCTGTTCATAAGGCAGTTTACTTAAAGCAAGATTAATTCGCTGCATTTGCTCTTTTGATATTGCCAAGTGCGACGGACAATCGGAATCGGGTCCGGCTATATCAATTTCATCGACGTCTAATGCCGGCCTTATTTTATCCCTGTCTGAATTCCGTACACGATTTGCGATAGAGGTTAGCAGGTAGCTTCTTAAACTATCTCTCAATTGAAGCCCCCTCGCCGATTGCGCAAAAGAGACAAAACAATCGTGTACGATGTCTTCTGCGGCAGTTTTATTATTTGAAAGAGCGATAGCCAATGCCAGCATATTGTTTTTGTACTTTTTATATATCCGGCAAAGAGCATCACTGTTGCCCTGCTTTAGCTTCCAAATCAGCCATTTGTCTTCAAACATCTGTAATTACCTATAAGTTTCGCGAAACTGACGACCGTTACTGATAAGACACATAATCAGCCATTTTAGTCTAAAGAAAATTATATTTATACGCCTTTGGTGTATTTTATCCAAAAACCAACAAAAAAGGCCGATTTTTCAACCGGCCTTTGTAAAACTTGTCTGAAAATCAAAGTGTTTTTTAAATTCCGCCGTGGATTATCCAACGGTCGGGATGCATTTCGTCATCGCCGCATCTTGCAAATGGACCAAAAGGCTCCCAGATAGTCTTTTGCCCATCTGGGCTGGTAATTTCCAGTTTGCAGGGAACTTTAAAACTATGCGGTCCGCATTTTGGATATGGTGTCGGGTCGCCGATCGAAATAATCGCGGTAACATTGAGTTTGCCGAAATATTCCTTTGCTTTGGCTTCAGATAGCCCACAGAATATTTGCCCTGCTTTTTTATAATCCTTATCAATCAGCGCCTGGAAAAACTGACGGACGGTTTCTGCCGCCGCCTGTTCATACGTCATATCCCCCTGTGGTATACCGATGAGTTGTTCAAGCTGATTGACTGCTTCTATATCTTTTGGAACTTCATCTTTGAGAGTAAACATCTTTTCGTCTATAGGAACGTTGTAGTCATAGAATTCCGTTGTTGAAACCAGGTTATTCTGATTGTTTTTGATATCGTAAAATTCGATTAAAGTAATTAAATCCGTCGCCTGGTTTATATAGTAAATTTCCTTTCTGGCTTTGGATTTATAGGTTGCAATAATTGTGGCAGGTTCCTGTTTGTTCTGGGGTTTTACAGTATTGATGTCAACAATGCCTGTCTTTTGGTCATCGAGAAGTTTTTCCATAACCAATTTAGGTTGACATTGTTCTATAAGACTTTGCATCCAGCCTTCAATCCGTTTAGTTTTGAAAATAAGATAGCCTTTCTTACTTTTAAACCAGATTTCCGCTTTTTCGGGCGACCAGGTAATGACTTTTACGCCATCTTCGGTTACAGGCAGGTAGTATCTTGATTTTGCGACACGACCTTGCTGGTCCGATTTAATCCAGAACTCGGCTGGTTCCTGTTGATTAGCTCTGAATTGTTTAATGTGCAAATAGCGGATGTTATTATAAGCTTCAATTACCTGCTCAATTCCAAAAGCTATTGGAACTGTTCTGTTAAGAATACTTATTCCTGAAATTGCTGCTATGACTATCGTCGCCGCAACAGCAAATTTTGTTATTTTGCTTTTCATAATTATTCTCCATATATTAAACTGGCGATTGACCCCGTCAGTCTGTTTTAATCTTTTGTTTTGTTCACGAATAATACGGTTAAATATCGCGTTTTCGAATTCGTCCGATTGTTTGTTTTCAGAATCGGAAGTTAATCTTTTTCCAAGAGCGGTTAACTGTTCTAATTCGGTTTGACACTGCCGACAATTTTTCAGATGCGCTTCAAGTTGTTGTTTCTGCTCATCTGGCAGAAGACCTTCGATATATTCAACAAGTTGTTCTCTAATTTCTGTGCAATTCATCTTTGCACCTCGTTGTCTTTCATTTTTTGTTTTTCAAGCAGTCGGCGTAATTCCACGTAAGCTCTCGAGAGCGTTTTCGTTACTGAACCCAGCGGCATATTGAGATTGGCTGCGATTTGCTGACAAGACTGACTGGCATAGAATCTCAAAAGAAGTATTTCTCTGTGAGAATCCGGAAGCTGTGCAAATGCCCGCTGCAATTCGAAATCGTCTTCGGTTTTTTGCTCTTTGGCCCGCGGTTCGGCCAGCTCCACATCGACAAGCTGAATTTTATTTCTCAATTGTTCTTTGACAACGCGACCGGCGATACCGAGCAGCCAGGAAGAAAAAGAGTCGCGTTTTTTCAGGTCGGACAAATTGAAATACGCCCGTACAAAAGTTTCCTGAGCCGCTTCTTCGGCATTGGATTTATTGCCTAATTTACTTGTCAAATACGCTGTCACGGCCGTTTGATACCGTCGAACTAAATGACGAAACTCGTCCGGCCTGCCGTCTAAACACTGTTCAATAAAGTAGTTATCGTTTTCAGCCATTAACATCTCAAAAAGCATCATTATTAAGAATTCGAACTCTCACTATATAGTGCAGAAAATCCCCCTTTTGCGACAAAAAAATAAAAAAGGCCGGATTTTTTGCGGCAAATCTTTACGCAATTATTGAAAACGGGTGTATTTGAAATAAAATTGAGGTTATGAATCATTAATGCATCTATCTCTAACGACCTGAAATCCCGTTACCTCATCTATGAATATTACTCAAGTTTTATTACCTGCTTTTTCCCATCATAGTTTATGCTATTATCCGGATTTTGAACCAAACCAATGTCAGTTCCTTGTCCCTCTTTGACAATAGCAATTTTAAAAAGACGATCCTTAATCATCCCCGGAAATTGACCTTTTCTTTCTTCAATTGTTAAGGTTTTATTGTCTTCACTGTAAACTATTGGGATTATTGTATATTTCCCCGATTCGTAATTGTAGTTATCGTTTTCATCTTCATAAAGATTAAACACGGCATCGGCTCCCGCATAAATTCTCAGTTCAACAGGAGCCTGGGGCATTTCAGTTGCGTATTGAATAACCGGCCCCAGCGGTATAATTGAGCCTGCTTTAACAAAGACAGGGATTTGATCAATTGGCGTTGGCACAGGAATTGTTTGTCCCCCTGAATATTTTTTTCCTGTCCAGAAATTATACCAGTCTGACCCTATGGGCAAATAGACATTTCTATAAGTTGCTTTTGGCGCCGTTACAGGATTTACCATTAGTGATGTGCCAAACATAAACTGGTCGTCAATATCGAATACATGAGAATCATTTCTGAAATCCATCGCCAAGCCGCGCATCATGGTATAATCGTCATTTGTAACCATCCATGCCGTCGAATAAATATACGGCATCAAACGATATCTTAATTGGTCGAATTTTAACAATGCATCGTATGCCCAGTGTCCAGGTTGGCCGAATTGCCATATTTCCCTGGGAACATCTGTTCCATGTGCGCGGAATAAAGGACAAAAAGCGCCATACTGAAACCATCTCACATAAAGCTCTTTATAATTATCATCCGACAATCCCAAGTCGTAACTTCCATTTCTTCCCCACATCCCCTTGCCAAGCTCTCCTTTTTGGGCAGATTGAACGAAGAATCCGCCGATATCCGTATTCCAATAGGGCACTCCCGACATACAGAAATTTAACCCTGCAGGAATTTGTGCTTTGAATACATCCCAATTAGCCACGATATCGCCGGACCATGTCGCCGCAGCATATCTTTGCTGGCCGGCATAGCATGAGCGGGTCATAATAAAAACTCGCTTTTCAGATGTAACCTGACGCTGATTTTCATACATCCCTTTTGTCTGCATCAGGGAGTAGGCATTCATATAACGTGCCCCTGAACCTATATAAGGTTTCATCTGCGTTCTAAAATAGTCATTACAAAAATCCCAACCGCCGAGGAATTCCGGTTCTGTAGCGTCGCACCACCAGGCATCAATGCCGTGACGGAAAAGCCCTTCATTGGCTTGTTTCCAGTAAAGGGCGCGGGCTTTTTCATTAAAGGCATCATAACAAGAGGATTCTTTGTCGGAGTATAAAAAACCCGGATGTTTCACCATCTCCTGATAGTCATATGATTTGGGAGCCATGCTGGGCCAAATGGATATCATCAGGTGGATATTGTAGTCTTTATGCAGTTGTTCCATCATTGCCGACGGGTCGGGGAACCGGGATTTATCAAAACTTTTTTGCCCCCACATACCATCCTGCCAATATCGCCAATCCTGCACCAGCACATCCATTGGAATCTTTCTTTCCCTGTATTCCCTGGCAATAGACAATAATTCTTCCTGTGTTTTATAACGCTCTTTAGATTGGATATACCCAAAAACCCACTTCGGAAACATTGGGGCTTTACCTGTAATAATTCTGTAACCGGAAATTACTTCGTCCAGCTCAGGCCCATAAACAAAATAGTAATTAATCGCATCAGCAACCTCTGACCACAGATATGATTCAAACTGATTATCATTGAATTTTGTGTATGAATAATTATCCCAAAGAATACCGTATCCTTTGGTGGATAACAAGAACGGAATAACAATACGCATATTATATTGGAACAGTTCTACATAGTGGCCTCGCCAATTCATTGTCCCTTCCTGATGTTGTCCCAAACCGTACAACGCCTCATTTTGAGCAAAGATAAAATGCTGTTTAATGTTAAACGTTTTTTCGCTTAACACCTGAGCCGGAGAAATTTCTCTGTCTCCCTCTTTCAAAATAATCGAATCATTTATGTCCTTAAAAATAATCTTTCCGGTATTATTATCGGCGACCAGCTTCAATTTTTTCGTCGTTATAATTATCTCGTTACCTTTTTCCTTAACATTAAAATCTACTTTTTTCCAATTTCTTTTTTCAACCATTAAACTTTCTGGTTCTGTAGCTGAATTAGCGGGCAAAACTATCACCTGAACGATGCTGTCCGAACATACGTTAATTTTCACAAGTTTTACTTTTGAAGATTCGTGATTCTTTATTGGAATCAATACGCTGTTATTGCGTACATCAATGGAATATGCATTATTTGCCCAGACAAAAACGAACTGCAGTAATGATACTAATATTTTATTTCTGGTTTTTATCATTTTTATTTCCATAGATTGTTTCGATTTTAATTACGTATATTACCCAAAACGCAATCAGATTTACAAAAAATTATTTACCTATTTTGGAAAATATTCTTTAGTCATTTCTAAATCCTTTAATTAAAGGAATCATTATAAATTAAGGATAGATAGCCGCAAACAATTTTTTAATCTGAATTAACGCCGAGCTTTTCAGCGATGCTGTCGAATTCATCGAGTGAATAGAATTCAATAACTATTCTGCCGCGCTGGCCGTTTTTCCTTGCCTGTATATTTACTTTTGTGCCGAGTCTGCTCCTGATTTTTTCTTCGAGGTCTCTTATATGCGCAGGCTTTTCAACTATCTGCTTTTGTTTCGTCTCGTCTTTTTCACTCAATGCGAGTCTTACAAGTCTCTCAACTTCACGGACACTCAGCCGCCCTGCCAGTGCGCGATTGGCAAGTCTCTTTCTCAAATCATCTGTCGGCAGAGCGAGTATCGCCCTTGCGTGTCCCATATCCAAAGAACCATCGACAAGCATTTGTTTTACTTCAGCGGGGAGATTGAGCAGCCGAACATAATTCGCGACAACCGAGCGGTCCTGGCCTAACTTTTGCGCAGCCTGTTCCTGTGTCAGGCTGAAAGTCTCCATAAAATTCTGATAGGCTTTTGCCTTCTCAATCGGATTCAAATCCGCTCTGTGAATATTTTCCACCAAAGCCAGGGCCAGCATTTCAGAATCATTTGCCGTTCTGACCATTGCCGGTATCTTGCCGATTTCCGCCATTTGAGCGGCTCTGAATCTTCTCTCCCCTGCCACAATCTCAAATTTGCCGCCCTTCCGCCTGACTACTATTGGCTGAATAACACCGTTTTCTCTGATGGAGTCCGAAAGCTCTTTAAGCTGCAGGACTTCCCAGTTCTGCCGTGGCTGATACGGATTTGGGTTTATATCGTTTAGACTTATTTCAATAAAATTATCCTGTAACTCCTTGTCAACAGGGAAGTTAGATAAATTGTCGCCCAAAGATATATCGGAGTTTTCTTGTCCGATATTTGTTATAGGACCTATTAGAGACTCCAGTCCCCTGCCGAGATGTTTTGGTTTTTCCTTTTTTTGTGTTGTCATATACAGCTCCTTTTCTATAGATTTGTTCGTCCTTGTAAGAGTTATTTGCTGCGGTTTTAGCAGATTCATTTTCCATTTTCCAGCAAAAAATATCAATTGTTTCACGTGAAACACCTAATTTTGCCAAAATAGTAGAAAATAAAGCAGGCTAACAGTGCAGAAGGAAGAAAGCTGGATGCAGGAGGCAGGAAGCAAAAGGTAAATATCTGGCTTATAGTTTTCTGTTCCACGTGAAACTTTTTCTATGCGCCGTTGTGAAATTAATCTGGGGACTTGAAAACGGATGAATCAAAATTCAAAGAT
>JBAVNP010000112.1:0-3400 GCA_049691175.1 Sedimentisphaerales bacterium | reverse complement strand
GGTCATCGATCCTAAAATTGATAAGCTGACCGACTCCATAATTGACAACTTCTTCAATGGCACGTACAACGAAGAGCAGAAGAAGAGGTGCATCAACGATCTGGGCATGAAACATCAGGCAAGGTTGAGCAATCACAACGCCATCCTTGACCAGTCCATGCAGATGCTGGCTAAAACCCAGGACGGAGGCTCTGTCGCAAAAGATCTGCTTTTGCTGAGGAATGAGGTCGAGGCATTGAATCCTCACCAGTACAACCTCACTGCTCCGACAAGTGCCGCAGCCAAGTTCTTCAGAACTATCATTGGAAAGAAAAACCCGATAAGCAGGTACCTGGAAAGATATGAAAAAGGTAGTGTCGTATTGAAAGATATTACACATAGTTTACTTGCTGGAAAGGAAGGATTAAAGGATGACAACAATATCCTCGGGATAGACAAGAAATCTTTACGGGAAACACTGGAAGGCCTCGCACATGCAATCAAAGTTGGCCAGGTGCTCGACCAGAAGTTTGAGGCCAAGCTCCGTGAAATGAATCAACAGGAACAACCAGAAGAGTATCGATTCCTCCAGGAGGAAGTTCTGTTCCCGTTGCGTCAGCGTATCATCGACCTGCAGACCGCATTGAATGTGAACCAGCAGGGAGTAATCACCTACGACTTGCTTATCAGGAATAACGAAGAGCTCATCAAGGGTGTCGAACGCAGCGTGACAATTACTACCGTTGCCTTAAGCGTGGGTGTAACTGCCCAGTTTGCCCTCAACAAGCAGCGTATGGTACTCGATGCAGTCAAAGGAACTAAAGAGATCACCGAGAAGATACTTCTGGGTAACGCGGAGACCCTGAAAACCCAAGGTGTTGAGATACAGAAAGGTGCCACTGAGCCAACCATAGCCGTGGAAGTCCTGGCCAGCGCGTTCACTAAACTTAATGAAGCTGTTGACGATCTTTCCACCTTCAGGATTAATGCCTTAGCTGGAATGAAGGAATCTATTGGCAAGCTGGAAGACCTGACGAAGAAAGGCCGCGATACCATCGAGAGAATGGAGAAAGGTGAAGCTGTCAGAAAGAAAGCTTTCGTGGACATCACCGCAGATGATGAAATCTAACATTATAAAAACTTCGCTTACATACAATTATTAAATTCAACATTAACATGAAAAAACTAATTAATCCACAAGCAATAATAATGGCAATATCGCTGATTATTATCGGATTGTCCATGAGTTCCTTTACCTCCAATACTCCTGAGAAGGAAGCATATCCTGCACCGCCAAAAGAGTTCACCGTTATCTGGTCCATCTATGCTGGATGGAACCCATGGTCTTATGCCGGGACTTCCGGCATCCTGGACAAATGGGCTGCCAAGTATGGTATCAAGATTAAGCTGGTCAGGATGGATTACATGCCTTCCATCGAAGCGTTCACCACACCTTCAGTAGATGCTTGCGTAATGACTAACATGGACTGTTTAACCATCCCTGTTGCAGGCGGCATCTCTTGTTCCTCAATAATTGTCGGTGACTATTCCAATGGCAACGATGCCCTGATAGTGCGGAATAACCTTAGCATCCCGCAACTCAAAGGAAAGAAGGTAAATCTTGTTCAGTTCTCAGTTTCTCATTACATGTTGTCTCGTGCCTTAGACATGAATGGCATGACAGATAATGACGTGGAGATCGTCAACGTGAGCGACAGCGACATTGGTCCGGCATTCATCGCTAATAAAGACCAGGAAGCGGTCGTAACATGGAATCCATTGGTAATGGAAATTATGAAGACCCCCGGGGTCAAGAAAATATTTGATTCTTCACAAATTCCGGGTGAAATACTCGACCTGATGGTTGTAAAAACCAAGGTGCTGCAAGCCAATCCAGAGCTTGGTAAGGCACTTGCTGGCGCATGGTTCGAAGTGATGGATGTCATGTCCTCAAGGACTGATAAAGGAAAAGGTGCCCTGGAAGAGATGGCCAAGGCCGGCGGTTCGAGCCTGATAGAATATCAGAACCAGCTGAAGACTACCGCGATGTTTTATAAGGCCACCGACGCAATTGCTTACACAAACGGTGAGGAAATAAAAACTAATATGCGTCGGGTACGCAATTTCTGCTCTAAGTATGAGCTGCTTGGTGCAGGCGTTAAGGCCGATGACTTAGGGATCAAGTTCTCTGATGGTACCGTAATTGGAAACCAGGACAAAATCTTGTTCATCTACGATGCCAGTTACATGCAGGGAGCATCTAAGTAACCTGCTCGGCAATAAACCCGAAAAGTCCGATTAACATATGCAAACAAAGCAGAATATGTACCATTTGCGTTTCAAACAAAAGCTCATTGATGCAGTGCGTTGGCTTAAGAGATTCCCCCAAAAAGTATTGGAAGCATTTAAACGGCTTGCCCGTTTAATTGCCGGGGAGCTTTTTGGTATCGGCAAGGAGTTTCTTGATATGATTAAGAACTTCTACAGGTTAAGGACCACTCCTGGCAAGCGCATCTCGCTCCTGCTCTCGTTGATTCTCTTCCTAATCTGCATTAAGCTCTATTACAATACTTCAGTTGAAAGGCATGCAGAGAACTCACAGGATAAACTTGTCCCAACAGGTGAACAGTTATGGAACGGCTTCAAGAAAACCATTTTTGAAGTAAAGTTAAAAGAGGAGTATGATGCGAATGGAGATATCATCAAAAATGATCTTCCCAAAACATTCAAGGAAGCGCGTGAACGTGACAAACAAGCGTTTGCCGATGGGAAGTACAGGAATAAACGGGGAATATGGAAATATGGAGCTACTCGGGAGTATCTTAAGCAGGGAGAATCGCTACTCTGGAAGGATACAAAGGCAAGTGGCAAACGTATTCTCATAGCAATGTTTTTTATTTTCGCGGGTATCTATATCGGATTATTTATGGGAGCTTTCCCCTATGCGGAGAAGGTAATGTACCGGTTCGTATTGTTCTTTGATAAGATACCTGCATTGGCCGTCTTACCAATACTGTTCATCATCTTCGGTCTTGGAGAGACTGCGAAGATCGCGTTAATTGTTATCGGCGTTGCTCCAACTGTCATTCTTGATACCTATCTCAAAGTGAAAGAGGTGCATGATGAGCAGCTTGTTAAGGGTATGACTCTGGGAGCCAGCCAACCGGAGATTGTCTTCAGGATTATCTTTCCGCAAATCATCCCCAAGGTGCTTGACACCGTACGACTGAACTTCAAGGCAGTCATTCTCTTTCTTATAGCTGGCGAAGCGCTGGCTGCTGAAGCAGGTATTGGCTATCGTATCTTCGTCGTCCGGCGCTACATGGATATGGCCACTATATTTCCTTATGTTGTCTGGATTAGTATGCTGGCTTTCATAGTAGACCTGGCATTTCGTACCTGGATAAGCAGGCATTATCAG
>JBAVNP010000111.1:0-14676 GCA_049691175.1 Sedimentisphaerales bacterium | reverse complement strand
AATCTTGTCCAGCAGCTTGCTAATCTGAAATGCGGCGAATGTCAAAAAACCGAATCGAAAGAAGAAAAGGATAAGTAATATGAAAAAGTTACTTACTGTTTTGGTCGCGGCAGTTTTGTTTTTCAGTTCAACGGGCTGCCAGGAGCAGAAAAGCAAAGACAGCAGCAAATTGGAAAAACAGGCGGATATTAAACTTGTTTCTATGGCAAGATTTTTGTGCGGTGATGGAAGCTGGTATTTAACCGAGCAGAAGCATGAAATTTCTATTGAACCGGCGGCGATAAAAGTGACGGCAAAAGAACCTTCAGGCGAAATTATATTAACAGTACAGAATGGACAATTTGCTGTCAGAAAAAGTTCTAAAGCTGTTGTTCCTGATAAAGAGCTTTTCGAACTTATGACAAATGAGACAATCTGCAAAGCTCTGCTGGAGCTTTATGTTGCGGAACTGAAAAAAACTAAGACGGGTTCAAATCAAACCGCCAGTCTTACTCTTGAAGGACAGGTATATAACCTTGTGTTCTCAGACAAAAATGGCGTGGAAGTATACAAGAATAAAGCGACTCAGAAAAACGACCTGGTAGTTTCACAGGGCAAAAGAAAATACATTCTGTATGGATATAATTATCTGAAATTCGCAGAAGGTAGACATTTTCCATCCAAAATAGATGTTTATGTTTATAATGATGGTTCTGACAGGAAACTGATAGCACAGTACGATAGTCGGCTACTATAACCCCCTCCAATGCTGTTGTCGTGCAAATATCCTGTATTTTCAGTATAACTGTGCAAATATGTGTGGGGGTGAAGCTCCGATAAAAATTAAGCAGGGATGGCTGTTAGGGGATTTGTCCGAACAATGGGGTGGTTTTAAGAGTATAGTAGGCGACACGGCCTTTGGACAGGCAGTAAAGAGTCATTTTTCAGGGATGGTTTAAGTTGTTTCTTTGACTTTAGTTGTGTCAATTTTAAGTAGAGCTGCTTTTTTTAATTTTCAGCCTCAGTTTTTGCAGACAGTAAGGTTTAACAGCCGATAATAGAATAGTGCATAATTTTTTACAGAAAAAGGTCTTAGGCAACATAGAGTTGTTAAGAACGGTAATAATTGAGCCGATAAAAAATGGGGTGGCAGGCTTTAAATCTGTCAGTATGGAGTTTATGGCTCTTAAGTTAAGGTGAAAAATATGACCAAAACGGACAGGAGGCGTTTGCTGATAACCGTTGTTGTTATGGTTTTCAGCCTGACAGGCTGCAGCAAAGACCATCTTGACCCTGCGCAGATTGGGCGGTTCAGGTCTGCGCCAGCCGTAAATGTCATTCTTGATTCTTTGGGAGTTGCTGAAGAGACGGTGGCTTCTTATGGTGGGGCAGAGGACCCCAGACCAGCGGATGTGATTATTCAAGAGCAGGATTATGCCTTCAGTTCCGGCGATACAATAAGAATTTCTATTTTTGAGCTGCTTCAGGAAGGACAGTCTTATGTTGATAATTGTATTGTAAGCGAAAGCGGAAATATATCCATACCTGAAATCGGCCAGATACAGGCAGCGGGACTAACCGAAACACAGCTCGAAGAAGAAATAAGAAATTCACTTTCGCCGGGCATCCTGAAGAATCCTTCCGTAACGGTTTCACTTCAAAGTTCTCTGAGCAGGACTTTTACAATTCTCGGTGATGGTGTGTCAAATCCGGGCAGATATAACATTCCTCGTTATGATTTTCGTCTAATGGATGCTCTTGCCGTAGCAGGTTCGGCAAGGCAGTTTAATGTAAGTTATATATATGTAGTGCGCAGACTAACCGGGCAGGAACAACTCGGTGAACAGGTTGGCCAGGAATCGCCGATGAACTTAAAGCCTGTCGGGACAGGACAGCAAATAGACTCCAACAACGCGGAAGAAAAAGTCAATCAAGAAATGCTTGAGGTAATCGAGCCGACGTTCAGCAGGGCAAATTCAGGCGGGCTTGTTATAGCTTCGGCTGAAATGGTAACCAAAGAGCAGCTTGAAACCCTGGCAATTCCGGAAACAGTTGGTGATTCCAATAATGGTAATGCTCAGCAGAGAATTAGCAGTACAATGCCCGAGGCACAGGAGAATGAGGGCAGGATTGAATGGGTTTTCCGTGACGGCAAATGGGTTCCAGTCAAAATTGGAGAACCAGTTGCTGTTGAGCCTGAAAAACAGGCTGATTTGAAACCGCAGTTCAAACCTCAGCCCGCAAAACAAAAGGAAACCAAACCGGTTGAGCCTGAGACAAAACCGCTGCCGGAACAGTACGGCTGGGAGGACATACAGTCAGCCGGCATTCAAAGCAGAGTAATACGTGTTCCAAAAGATAAACTTTACGGCGGCGACCCCCGCTATAATATTGTGGTAAAGCCGCAGGACACGGTTACCGTTCAGCTTGATGTTGTCGGCGAATTTTACGTTCTCGGCAATGTGAACAATCAGGGTGTGATTAACCTTACCGGCAGGCCGATGACGCTGAAAATGGCGATAGCATCGGCAGGCGGGTTAGGCCAGCTTGCGTGGCCGAAAAAATGTGAGATCATTCGCAGAATAGGAGAGAAAAAGGAAGAAATAGTAATGGTTGACCTTGAGAAAATTGCCAGTGGCACACAGCCGGATTTCTTTATAAAACCCAATGATGTTATCAATGTCGGAACGCATGGCATTTCGAGATATTTGGCGGTGCTGCGAAACGCTTTCAGAGCGACGTATGGTTTCGGTTTTATTTACGACCGGAATTTTTCGAACAGAAGTTTAGTTTTAGATCAACCTGATCTTCTGCTGCAAAATTAATAAATTAAGGATTTGGCTTATAAAAAAGGTTTTCTTCAATGCAGGATATTAAAACGGTTAGTATAGGGGAGAGAAACTTATCGGAACAAGATTTAAGCTGGGCAGGTCTTGGTGTGCATACATATATCAAAATAGCCCTGCTTGCCGCTGCGGTCTATAGTATTTTTCATATTGAGATTTATTCAATCGTTTTTCAATGGGTAACCAACAGCAGTTGGTCGCACGGTTTTCTCATACCTTTTTTCAGCTTTTATTTTATCAATCAGAAAAAAAAGGAATTGCTGACTCTTAAGCCAGGCTCCAATTATCTCGGTCTTGGGCTTCTTATATGTTGTCTTGTGTTTTATTGGCTGGTTTTATTTGTTTACAAGTTCGGTTACCTGAAGCCTCTTATGATAATTCCGACAATCGGTTCAATAGTTTTGTTTATTGGCGGCTGGAAGCTGATAAAATATACCTGGCTGCCGATAGTTTATCTTGTTTTTGCGATTCCACTTCCTACCAGGATATATAATGACCTTACAATCCCGATGCAAAATCTTGCCTCTGCAGTAGCCGCCCAGCTTCTGAGTTTGGTTAACGGCCTTGAAGCAGAGGCAAGTGGAACGATTATAAATGTGATTTACAAGGGCGTGAAACTCGAATCCGGGCTTGACGTGGCTGAAGCTTGCAGCGGGATGAGACTGCTGATGGCTTTTCTTGCACTTGGCGTCGCAATGGCATATCTGCATTATCGTCCAATGTGGCAGAGGCTGATTCTACTGGCGAGCACTGTGCCGATAGCGATTATATGCAATATTATCAGAGTAACTATATCAGGCCTTATTTTTGTTCTGTGGGACCCGATGTATGCCCAGGGTATTTATCATGACTTGCTGGGTCTGCTGATGCTGCCGCTGGCCTTCGGATTATATGGCTTATTAGCATGGTTTATGTCGAATTTAGTTGTTGATGAAAGCAAGCTACAGCAACAGGAAATTATCATTCGAAGAAAGGATTCATAGGAGCAATGAAGAATTTTTCAAGAAATTATTTTCAGCCGTCTTTTTTGATAAGCTTTGTGCTTCTTGGGGTTTTTGCCGGTGGAATGAGTTATTTCAAGGCGCATTGGGGCATTATACTGATAAAGAAACCTCTGTCCCTGAAAGAGCCGTTTGATATGCTTGATGAAAAACTTCTTGAACCTTACAAGGTGTTTGAAAAAACAAAAATTGACAACAAAGATGTACTTGAGTCGCTTGGCACCGAAGAGTATCTGCAGTGGATTCTGGAGGATACGACGGTTGATACACTGAGTCCTGTGAGAAATTGTTCTCTTCTTATTACGTATTACACGGGCAGTCCGGACCAGGTGCCGCACGTGCCGGAAGCCTGTTATATGGGCGGCGGATTTGGGTCAGATGAGAAATTTGAGGTTGACTTAAATGTTGGTGATATCAATATACCGGGCATTTCCGGAAATGTGAAAATCCCTGCTACCGGCCTGATTTTTGGCAAGAGGTCATCTGAGATATGGCAGGCATCCGTTAAATTCCCCGTTATTTATTTTTTTAAGGTTAATGGTCAGTACAAGGGTAATCGAACATCTGTAAGAATTGCCCTCGGTGATTTGACGAGTGAATATTCTTATTTCTCGAAGATTGAGGTAAAATTTTTCAACTTAAGAGGTCTGTATCCGGAAAAGGCGCAAGCTGTGGAAGCTACCGAAAAACTGCTGAAAGTTCTGCTGCCTGTGCTTGAAAAAAATCACTGGCCTGAGTGGAAATAAAATTAAAGGTAAATTTTTTTAGAAGGATAGTAAAAATGGCTAAGAGACTAAATAAGAAGATAGCAATTATAGGTTCGCTGATACTTGCGCTGCTGATAGTAGTAGCGATAGTGGTAATTCTCAATTTAAGCAGAGACCCGCAGAAGTATATAGCCGATGCTGAGACGGCGCTGGCACTTCCAAAACCTGATTACGAAGCTGCGGCAAAAGCCTATGGGCGTGCATTCGGTTATGCAAAAGATACAGAACTCAAAATCGATATTCTGTTTAGACTGGCAAAGATATACATCGATACCAATGAGTGGCCGAAGGCTGCCGGCTGCTGGGACAGGGTAATAGGTTACGACACGAAAAATCTCAAGGCACGTATTGCATTGTTAGACTACCGCTATCAGCTTGCTGCTGCCGGGAACTGGATGGTATGGAAGGATGTAGAATCAGGCGCATCAGAATTGATTAGTAAAGAGCTTGATAAGAGTCCAAGGATGTATCGTATAAGGGGCCAGGCTCTTGTCGAGCTAATAAAGCGTGGGCAGGTGACGGATAAGGAAACAGCTATCAAGGACGCAATCGAGATTCTGCGGAAAACAAATCAGGACGAGCCGAATAATGCTGATACATATCAGTATCTTGCAGATGCTATAAAGCAGCAGGGTGAAATTCTTGCTGCTAAAGGAATTCTCGGCGCTGCAGATAATGCCCGTCAGGAGGCAGTGAAGGTTTTGACAAAAGGAATAGAAAATATTCCTGATGATCCTAAAACATACATAAATCTTTGCAGTACCAAACTTGATGAAGCGAGGAAAAATCCGGACAAATACAAAGAGCTTGAAACAGAGCTTATAGAACTGACTAAAAAGTTCAATAACAGCGCTCTTCCTTATTTTGTGATGGTGCAGTTGTATCAAACAAATCCGAAGGATGTAGATAAGGCAATTGCAGCCGTGAAAAAGGCAATAGAATTTGACAAACAGAACGTGTCTTATGCGGTAGCTGCAGCTAATATTTATTACAGGAAATTTGCGATAGATGGAAACGAAGGCGATTTTCAAAAAGCAATTGATATTGCCAGAGAGGCTTTAAGTTTTCCTGACAGTCTTGATACGCCTGGCCCGAGGGCAAGAGTAAATTTTATAAACAGATATGCGCTGCATACTTTTCTGGCCGATTGTTTTGTTGAAAAAGCTGTGGATACGCCGAATGGGCAGCCAGAGAAGTCCAAATGGATACAAGATGCCGAAAGCGAAATCTATCAAATAGATCAATTGCTTGGCAGTGCAGAAAATCCCTATGTGATAATGTGGCAGGGCAGGTTGCTGTTTGCCAAGGGTCAGGTGAACGAAGCTATTGCAAAGATGAACACCGCGTATGAAATTCTTACGGCTTCGGGCCAGGCACAGGGAGATTTTCAACTTAGCAAATTATCTTACGCACTTGCCGGGGCATTACGTAATTCATCGGAAACAGGAGCCATTATTCAATTTTATTCGACCGCTGTAAGAAACGGATTGTATTACTCAAAACCGGAAATGCTTCTTGATTTTGCTTCTGTTCTGATGACGGTGAAAGACTGGCAGGGCGTGCTCGATGCAACAAATTTCTACGAAACCAACTTTGGGAAGAATGAAAAAAGCAGCATTCTCCGCATCAATGCATATATCGGTGCTGGTATGTTTGAGCAGGCGCAGGAATTGCTTGACAAACTTGGGCAGAATAACTTAGACACGATGAGATTGAAAATGTCGTTTTTAAACAATAAATTAATTCGAATGAGTTTGGAGATCGAACGAGGTACGCGGGAACAGGGACAACAATCACAGGTGCCGCCTAAGAGCAAGGAACAATTGAAGATGGAATATGACACCCTGGTAAAAGAGCAAGATAGATTAATAGACAAACTTGCATCGAGCAAGATGGCAGACCTCAAAGAAGATGAAGTCGTGGAGATTTGTAAAAAATACATTGCTGGAGAGCAAACCGGCAAAGCCCAAAAACTTATCGGAAATTTTCTGCAGGAGTATCCCAACAGCATAAGTGCTAAGCTCTATCAGATTATTCTTGCTGAACCACAGCCGGCAAATGTGCCGGCTGAAAGGTTTGAACAGCTGACGGTTAAGACTATCGAATCGCTGAATGAGCCTGTGAAACGAGCATCTCTGCTTGGACAATTTTACCTGAATAGGGATCAAAAAGACAAGGCAGTTGAATATTATCAGCAGGTTCTGAAGCTCGAACCAAACAATAGTATGGCGATTGCAGGTCTTTTTGATATTGCCGTAGATAATCAGAATTACGAGGAGGCTGAAAAACTGGCTGAAACCGGGAGGCAGAATAATACCGACCTCTGCGAAGGCGAATTTTTTAAAGCTCGGCTTGCTTTTGCCAGAAAAGAATACCAAAAGACCATCGAGAGAATTAACAACTGTCTCGAAAAAAGACCTATATTTTCTCAGGCGTATCTGTTGAGAGGTCAGGCGAATACAGCGCTCGAAAAGGAATCAGACGCTTTGAGCGACGTTAAAAAGGCATATAGTCTAAATGTCAGTGACGGTATGATTACCAGGAATCTTGCATATCTGCTTTATAATCGTAACCGAAAACTCGGCGCAAGCGCATCGGCCGGCCAGGCTGCCGAGTTAAAAACCGCACTTATAGGAGCAATGCGCACCAATCCGACGGATTTCAGGTTGAAAAGTCTTTATATTGAATACATAAGCAATGAAGAACCGGAAAAGGCAATTGCAGCGTGTCAGCAGATACAAAAGTTTAAGCCGAGCGTCGAAAACTCGTTAGTCCTCGGCCGTTTAGCTATGAAAATGGCGGCGAAGAACAAAATGCAAACAAATGAAAAACTATATTTTTCTTTAGCGGAAGATGCTTATAAAAAGGCCTATGAGCTTGCCCCTGATGACAGGCGTGTTCTGGGAGCGTATGGCGAATTTTTCGTAATTACGGGCAGACTCGGCGAAGCGGAAAAACTTCTTGCCGACCACAACGACCTGTTATGGCGGTTCTATGTTCGCGTAAGCAAACTTGATGAAGCGCAGAAGTTGCTTACGCAGCTATGGGAGGCGAATCCTAAAGATGTCAATACAATAAAAGGACTTATTCTTGTGTCAAGAACCAAAGGAGACCAGGCTGGAATACTGAAATATACCGCTGAGCTTCTAAAAGCTGATAATTCTGTGGACAATCAGATTATTGAAATTGAATCATACCTTGAGGCAGGTCTGGTTGATGGTACTCAAACCAAGCTTGACAGCCTGTGTGAAAGATTTCCTGATGAACCCAGAGCGATGTTTCTGAAGGCCTGGTTTCTTGCACGGCGGGGCAAACTCGATGAGGCTCTTAAACTTGCAAACAAAAATCTCGAGGTGGACAAAGATAATCCTCGTGCATGGCGGTTGCGCGGACAGATAAATCTTGCGCTGGGTAATTTGAACCAGGCGATCGACGACCTGCAGAAGAGCAGGGCACTCCAGGAAAATTCGGAAATTCGAGTCGACCTTGCAAAAGCATATATTAGAGCCGGCAGAGAAGAAGAGGCCATTTCAGAACTAAGAGCGGCTGTTGATGCACAAGGTTCGAATGTTAATATGAGTATGCTTGAAGAGGCTTATTTAATCACAGGCAAAATAGACCGTCTCGAAAAATTTTACCTTGAAATAATAGAAAAGTTTCCTGACAACACGTACTGGTATAATCGGGCCGGCGAGCTTGCCATGAACCAAAAGCAGTTCGATAAGGCTTTTTCGCTTTTTGATAATGCGTTCCAGAACAGTCTCAAGATTAACAGCGAATCACCCGATTCGCAGGCTTTCGAGGGAAAGCTGAGATCTCTTCTTGAAGCAAAAAAATATGACCAGTTGTTTGCTGAGGCGACAAAATATCTTGAGGGGCCAATGGCCGTTGTTGCCTATGCGAAAATGGCAGATGCGAAGGCCCAAATGGGAGACAAGGGTACTGCTATTCAGTATTTTCGCAGGGCGCTTGAAAAGACGGGTTCGAACGAGAATTCTATCATCAATATACTTAGATATATGAATCAGGTGGTTGGCTCTGAAGAGACAATGAAATGGTGCAGTGAAAAATTGCAGAGTCAGCCTGATTCACTTGCGGTAAATCTTGTAATGCTTAATCTGTACAGAATTGCCGGAGAGTACAACAAGGCTCTTGAATATGTTGACAATTGTATCAGGATTGCAGGGGATAATAAGCAGTTAAAACTGGCCTCTCAGATTAATAAGGCGAGTATCCTCAATGAGGCATTCAGTAAGACCTCAGACAAAACATATCTGGAACAGGCTATTAAAGAGTATGAAAGTATACTTCCGGAACAGCCGACAGATATTACAGTTCTTAACAATCTTGCTTACATGCTGGCAGAGACGGATATGGATGCTGCCAAGGCACTCCAGTATGCCGAGAAGGCCTATAAAACCGCATCTAATAATCCGGGCGTACTCGATACTTATGGCTATGTTCTGTTGAAAAACGGCAAACTTGAGCAGGCAGACGAATTCCTGCAAAGATCAGTGCAGCAATTTGAACAAAATAAGATGAATGCCCCTATAGAAGTATATGAACATATAGGCTTGACAAAGGAGAAACTCGGGCAAAATGCCGAGGCCTTAAAGGCCTATAAACGGGCGATGGAATTGGCGGGTAAAGATGCCTCAAAAGAGGTCAAAGACAGAATATCGGCGGGAATTGAAAGAGTTTCTCCAAAAGAATGAGAAACTAAATAAATTTTCACTGAAATGTTTGTTATTGGACCTTTCGGTCTATAAGAATTAGAAAACAATGATAAATAATAAACAGCCAATAGCAGCAGGATATGGTCAGATACCTCGACAGTTTATGCAGGCAGGTTCCGGCAGTTCGACTGCCGCGGCAATAAGCATTGCGCCAAAAGAGATACTCGATATTCTTAGACGGCATCTGTTTTTAATAATTAGTTTGACGGTATTTGGCGCCATTATCGGTAGTGGCTTATGGTATGTTCTAAAGACTATTGCACCGAAATATACGGCAGGAACCTACATAGAGGTTTTGAGTCCGGGACAGCTTGACCCTACTATAATCGCCACTCCTCTCGCAAGCAAGGATATAGCCTATGAGTTTAGGTTTTCGAAGGCCACTCTTATAAAACAGCAAAATATGCTGCAGGAGCTTATTCGCAGAGATGCCATTCGAGAGACTAATTGGTTTAAAAGTTTCAACAACGATGTTATAAAGATTATCGAAGACCTTAAAGACCATCTTGCGGTTGTTGCTGATAGAAACAGTAGTTACATTTCAATTAATATGACCTGCGGCAGCCCGAAGGAAGCAGCGCTTATCGTTAATCAGATGGTTGACCTGTTTGTTAAATCGCAGCAATCCACCGCTGAATCCGATGTTAGTCTGAAACTTAGTGACCTCAGCCAGCAGGAGAATGGACTTAGAGACAAGCTCCGGAGTATAGCCAGTTCGCTTGCCGATATTCGGCGTTCAACGGGTATAACCCAGCTTGAAGGCGGCGTTCAAGATAATTTTCGTAATACTATAACACAGAAATTAGCTTCTCTTGAAATTGAAAAGGTAAAGCTTGAGGCGGATATCGAAGAAACCCGCGCAAGTGCCGTCAATTACGAGCAAAGAAAAGTCTCCGATGAAATAGTGCAGCGTAATACCGAAAATGACGCGGTTGTTATCGGTCTGATTCAGCGAATTGCTGCTCTGGAGGTAGAACTTTCAAGAAAGCTTACCAATCTTGGTGAAAATCACAGAGAAGTGCAGCAGGTACGAGAAGTTTTGCGCCAGTGTATAATAGAAAAAGATGCGCGTAGCAATTTCAAGGCTCTGCAAATTAGGGATTCAGATTCCGTAACGGCAAAGGACCAGCTTACGGTAATGACCAATCGGCTTGCAAAACTCGAGGAACAAAGAGCGCAAACCGAAAATGAGCAGAGAGAGCTTGATAATACACAGGCAACTTATACCCAGCTTGTTTCCGACAGAGAGGAAGCAAAGAACAAGCTATTTAGTGTTCAGGAACAGATAAGCAAATATAATATGATAAAGCAGGATGCTGAGTCCTCCAAGGTAAAACCGGTTGGTCTCGCCCCTGAACCGTTAGAGAGAAGTTCGCCCAAATTGGTCATATTTATGCCGGGAGGGACTTTTTTGGGTTTTCTGCTTGGTGTAGGTTTGGCCTTTATGATTGAGCTTTTAAATGACCTTTTAAGAACGCCGAGCGATGTAATGAAATTCGTCAATATACCTCTGCTGGGTATGATTACGCACAAAGATACTGATGATGATACGATAAATATCGATATGTGGCAGGTTGTAAGACAGGCTCCACTTTCGATGATTAGTGAGTGCTACAGGCGGTTCAGGACGAATCTTAAAGTTTCTTCTGATTCCGACAGTCAAAGAGTAATTTTTGTTACGAGCGGAAATGCAGGAGAAGGCAGAACAACAGTGGCGGCAAACTTAGCAGCTACTTTTGCGGCGGAAGGCAAACGGGTTCTCTTGATAGATGCGAATTTTCGCAGGCCGAGTTCTTATAAAGTCTTTCCGAATTCCAACGACCACCATACTGAAACAGAAGAGATTGATAAAGGGCTGAGTGGTTATCTTGTCGGAAATTGTAACATCGAGGAGATTATAAGGCCCACTGGTTTGGAAGGTACGGATGTTATTGACAGCGGCCGGCTTCCCGCCAATCCGGTTGGACTTCTGGATAGCGGGAGAATGACGGAACTTCTCAAATATGCAAAGGAACACTACGACCACGTGATAATCGATGGTCCTCCCATACTCGTCAGTGACGCCAAGGTTATTGCATCGCAGGCGGACGGAACGGTGCTGGTATTCAATACAGCCATTACCAGACGCGGTACTGCAAAGAGAATTGTTCGTGAGCTGAAAGAGGTAAACACAAATATTCTTGGCGCTATACTGGTTGGTGTAAGGGTACTCAAGGGCGGCTACTTCCGCGAGATGCTCGAGTCATATCAGGAATACCAGATCTTGCATAAGGAAAAGGCGGCACAGAAAGCTTAAAATTCCGGCCGGCACATATCTTTCAATTCTTTAGTGTTTCTTCGTTTTGTGTTGGAATCTGTATGATTAAAAACAGTTGTTTTCTGTTTCTTGAGAATGTAGAATAGTTGTTTTGCGGGGCGTAGCGCAGTTTGGCTAGCGCGTTGGACTGGGGGTCCAAAGGTCGCAGGTTCGAGTCCTGTCGCCCCGATTTTTTTCTGAAAATCGGGGTCTGTGTTTATCGTCTGAAAATACTGTTTTTTCGCTGTTTAAAACCTGAAAACCGCCATTTTGTGAAGTTCTAACCCGCTGGAATTATTCGGAAATTTTCGCTTTGGGGGACAGTTTTTAGACAGTAATTATAAAGCAGTTATAATCCCAGGTAAAACTTCTGAAGTGAATTTCAAATTATATGTGTATTCTATGCAACTTTAGCAGTTTTATTTTGATTTCAGTAATCTGTGTCTTTATAATGTATGAATGACACTGTAGTAAGTGTTTTATAAGAGTTGTAAATATAAGGAAACAGGGATGTTATTGTCAATTGTTTTCTCTTTTAGAAATGAGGAGTCTGTGCTTTCCGAACTGATAAATAGGCTGCGTAACACTCTTAATCTGCTTGATATCGATTATGAGCTGATATTTGTAAATGACGCTTAAACTGACATCATGAAGTTAAAAAAAGACCGCCTTATATTATTGAGAGTAAAATAGGCATTGGTGACGAGATTTCGGACAACAGTAAGCTCGATTAGTGATATATTTAATCGACATCCCATATTGTCCGTGACGGTGTTGTGTGGGCTGGTTGGTTCTTGCCTGGGCTTATCCAACGCATCATGGCAAACTTCGGTGGAAGCGGGACAAATTCTTACCGGAGTAGTCAAATATTCTGCAGGGGCGGGGATTTCTACTTACTTAAAAGCCTTCTCCTCTATAAATCATCTTAGCGCTTTGCTTTTACTCATAATAAATAGTGAAAAGATTGTGTCGATAATTATATCTGCACTGCTGGGAATGATTTCGTTCCAGGCTATTGGATTGTTTATCTACAGCATTAACAAAAATATTTGCATATCTGTCATTGGGGTTATACTTATATATTTTGCGAATTACGTAGGGCCCGGCGTAATATACCCGATATGGTTTTTAGGACATATTCATACCTTCGGAATTTTAGGGCTCTCTTTTATTGTATTAATTATAGCATTGATAAATATTGGTGCCTACGGAATCGCCTTTTTTTGCCTTGGCTTAGCTCCCTGTGTTCATATGACATGGGCAGCGTGGCTTTTTCTGGTCCTTCTGATTTCCGCGTCACTTCAATGGGATTTTGCTAAGGGAATTATAAAAAAGTATTACCGGTATTTCATTGCAGGTTTATTTGTAACAATTGTTCTTTTAATTTATCAATTTTATTTAAACCGAGCTACGCCGGTAATTGATTCAGAAATTAAGAAACAATATCTCGACAGCTATGTAAAATATTGGGATTACCACAGGGTAAAATTTTATTGGGGCTGGGAATCTTTAGAACGTCACGCAGAAAGTGAGGGAATTCCTTTTTGTGTGTGCTGTATCGCAGCCGGTTTGTTCTGTTTAAAATACTTTAAAAAAGATGATTCATTAATCTTTATTTCCACTGTTATCATCGTTTCGGGAATTCTATCGCTGTTATTTGGGCTAATCACTCAAATACCACCCGAAAAAATTCCTTTTTTTCTTTATTCAATAATGCCTGGGAGGTTCATTAACCTTAATAATATCCTTGTTGCCGCTTTTTTCATAGGCGTTCTCACGCGTTATGAAATCAGACCTTATATATTCGGCTATAATCTCTATGTCCTTTTGCTGGTTAGCTCCTTTTTCTCAAAGCATTGGGAAGTCCAAATCATAGTTTTTGCAATAATTTTGTCGTGGTTTTTATATTTAATCTGTGCGAAAAATTCTGTCTCGCATCGTCTTCTTGGTTCTATCAGGGAACATACGGTAAGTTACGAAAAATTACTTTTAATTTTCACGTTATTATTTATATTTGTTAATCTACCGAGGCATAAATTCATTAGTAAATACCTTTTTCACAGAAGTGATTTTAAGGATAGAACAAATAACGAATTTTATTTGACTATCTCTAAAAGGGACGGTCTATTAGCAACTTGCGATTATTTATCTTTAATACAACTTAGAACAAGAAGGCCGTTACTTGTAGACATAGAGTCCGATTTCATTATCTATACACCCGAGGATGTTGTTGCATATAACAATATATTACAGAAAGTCTATGGTATTAATTTGCTGATCCCGCCGCCCAAAGAATTACAGCATAGAGTAATCGCGCCGAAGTTATACAAAACTATGTGGGAAAAAAGAACAATCGAAGAGTGGCAGCAAATAAGACGTGATTTCAATGTAACTGATATTTTGAGTCCTGAGGATTGGAAACTTTCATTGCCTGTCGTTATCAAAGCAGAAAAAATGATTCTTTACTCGATTCCGTAGATATTTGTATCTGTCGTGTATGGGGATTTATATGAATGATACCTTTTTTATGCCGTTATAAAACTTTTCGCGATATAACTCTTTGTCATGCATAAAGTTATAAAATAAATCTTATCGGGTCCTTGGAAATTTTATGGCTATTGCTCGATTAAATGGCGATAATAATATAAACCTTTTATCTTTATGATTCGTACCCTTGTAAGAGACTTTTGAAGATAGAAGTGCTGTGCAATGAAAACTTTAAACAGTGATAAACTCAAAATCGTTGATGTGAAAGACTCCCAGGAGCTTGCCCGAAAAGCGCTGAAGTTTTTTGCGGACTCTGCCCGCAGGACGATAAACGACAAAAATATTTTTCATATAGCCATATCCGGGGGGAAAACTCCGAGGCAGTTTTACAAACTGCTCGGCACAGACAGCAGCAGTCTTGGTCTGCCGTGGGACAAGGTAAAATTATTCTGGGTTGATGAACGATGCGTGGACCCTCAATCGCCTGACAGTAATTATAAGGTCGCGGCCGATACCTTCTTAAAGAAAGTTCCGATTCCGCCGAATAATGTTCACAGGATTGCC
>JBAVNP010000110.1:0-23430 GCA_049691175.1 Sedimentisphaerales bacterium | reverse complement strand
GACCTTGCCTGCCTTGACGCATTTTGCCATAGCCTCATAGCCCTCTTCGATATCTTCTTCGGGAGTGTTCCAGTGCATCTGATACAGGTCGATTACATCTATATTAAGGCGTTTCAGCGAAGCGTCGCATTCGGCAAGAATGCTTTTTGCCTTCAGGCGGGGGATTCTTTCTTCTTTATCGCTCCAGACAATGCCGCATTTGGTTGCGATAATGGGTTTGACTTTGGTTTGTTTAAGAGCCTTTGCGACGATTTCCTCGCTGCGGCCGTGACCGTAAATTGGAGCGGTATCCAGCCAGTTGACGCCGACATCGATTGATTCGAGTATTGCTTTTATGGAATCGTTATCGTCCTGCACGCCCCAGCCGTATAGCCACGGTCCGCCCATGGCCCAGGTGCCAAGTCCTACTCTTGTTATTTGAAGGTCTGAGTTTCCAAGTCTTGCTTTTTTCATTTTTTTATGTCCTAATTTTGAGTAAATTAGTTTATCATAGCGGCGGAAATTAGAAAAGTGTTTTTTAACGGTGTCGTTTTGGCGCAAAGCAGCGAAAAAATATATGTAATAGCCTGCGGGGTATTAAGTGCCGATTTGCGGCAGGCCGCCCAAAAGGCCCAAATCCGCGCCGATTTCGAGATTCTCGAATCAGGCCTCCACGAAAACCCGGCGAACCTTCGCCTTCAGCTCCAGCAGGCCATAGACAGGATATCAGACAGCGGCGGTTACAGCAGGATTGTGATTGGATATGGCGTCTGCGGCCTGGGCACGGCGGGGTTGCTGGCTAAAAATGTCCCCCTTGTTATTCCGCAGGTGCACGATTGCATCGCGCTTTTTCTCGGCTCAGACCAGATATATAAAGAGCAGTTTAAAAAATGTCCCGGCACATATTATTTTACCGCCGGCTGGGTCGAAAAAAATGTCCAGCCCGATGGACAGAAATCCCAGCTCGGCCTTAAGCTCGCGCAGAAACACGATGCGAAAGACACGCAGCTAATCGAAGATTTTTTGTCGAGCTGGCAGAAAAATTACAGCAGGGCTGTTTTTATTGATGATACCGCCAACAGGAACGAAGAAATCGAAAAATATGCTAAAGACACCGCTGAAAAATTCGGCTGGAAATACGAAAAAATCACCGGCAGTACAAGACTGCTCGAGAAAATATTGACGGCGCAAAAAAGTGATGACGAGGTTTTGTTTGTCCCGGCTGGTTTCGGCACGGTATTCGATGTCTCGGCCGGCAGACTCGAAACGGCAAAAAATCTCGAAGGTCATCGAACCGATGGTTTGGAAAGAGTAGAGTATTTCGGTCAGGATTCCGTCGAAGCACCCGATGCGGGATTCGGTCTTGGTATCGATACCGGCGGAACATATACCGATGTGGTTATTTATGATTTTCATAAAGGGCTGGTCCTGGCTAAAAATAAGGCGCTGACTACGCGATGGGATTTTACTGTTGGAATAAAACAGGCCCTGTCCGCTCTCGACAGGCCGCTTTTAAATAAAGTAACTCTGGTTTCAGTTTCAACGACTCTTGCCACCAATTCGATAGTCGAAAACACCGGCGTAAAAGTCGGCCTGCTGCTGATGCCGCCTTACGGTTTATTCGATGCCGATGAAATTGAGCATACCCCGACAGCCGTTATTTCCGGCAGGCTGGATATTGATGGGAAAGTTTTAAGCGACATCGACCCGCAGCAGATTAAGCGCATCGCAGAGCAGATGATAAAAGAGCATCACGTAAAGGCGTTCGCCGTTTCAGGTTTTGCAGGCACCGTTAATCCGGAGCACGAATTAAAGGTAAAGCAGATACTGCACGAAAATTTCGGATTAAGTGTAACCGCAGGTTTCGAGCTTTCGGAGATGTTGAATTTTAAGACAAGGGCGATAACGGCTTGTTTGAATGCGCAGATTATTCCTTTGCTTGAAAAGTTCCTCGCCCATATGGAAAAAACGCTGCGCTCCGAGGGAATTTCCGCCCCGATTGTTGTCGTCAAGGGCGATGGTTCTCTTATAAGCGTTGAACTTGCGAAACAAAAACCGGTAGAGACGATACTTTCAGGCCCGGCCGCGTCTGTTGCCGGAGCAAAAACGCTGACAAATCTTGCCGATGCGATAGTTGTCGACATCGGCGGAACTACCACCGATACTGCCGCGATTAAAGATGGGCTGGTAAAGGTATGCGATGGCGGCATTTTTGTCGGCTCGTTCAAAACCCACGTAAAGGCGCTCGACATGCGTTCGATAGGTCTCGGCGGCGATAGTTTTATCTGTATCGAGCAGGGCAAATTAAAAATAGGGCCGAAGCGCGTTGTTCCGGTAAGCCGTCTCGGAGCGGATTTCCCCGGCGTCGAAGAAGCGATTAGTCGGCTCACCTCAAATAGTTTCCCGATGCAGTTTATAGCGCCCAGCGGCCACAAAGAATCTGTTAAGCTGACCGAGCAGGAGCAAAAAATTATCGATGCGATTAAAAAAAGACCGATGTCTCTCCAGGAGCTTGCCGTAGAGACAAGCGGCGATTTGCCTCTGGGCAGATTGATTGAGCATAACTTGATAATCACAAGCGGCCTTACGCCGACTGATATTCTTCATATCAATGGCGATTTTGTCCGCTGGGATAAAAATGCCGCGCAAATGCTGTGCGAATTGTTCTGCAAATTACATTCACTCGACCTGCAGAAATTTATCCAGCAGGTTCTTGATGAGGTTATCAAAAAACTTGCTGCTCAGATACGTGAAAAAGCGATTGTGGAGCATAACTTTTCGGTGATAGGTATTGGTGCTCCGGCAAAATATTTTGTGCCGCAGGCCGCCAGACTCCTGAAAACCGAAGCGGTTATTCCGGAAGATGCCGATGTCGCCAATGCCATCGGTGCGGTAACAAGTCAGGTGATGATATGCAGGCACGTCCGGATTAAACCGCAGCAGGGTCTTTGGCGGATAGAAGGTCTCGCGGGCCACGATGAGTTCATTGATTTTAAAAGCGCCGCCGACCATGCGGTAAAAGAAATTGTCAGCCTGGTCAGAAATCTGGCAAAAGAGGCGGGCACAAGCAGCCGCAAAGTCGAGGTTAAAACAAAAGACAGTATTATAGATACAGGTTTCGGCACCGAGCTTTTTGTCGAACGCCTTATAACGGCAAGTCTCTCCGGCCGATGTGATATGGCCCACAAAAGAAATTAGATTTTCACGTTTTGATTGCAATAACGCCTTCTTTCTGTTATAAAACCGTTTTTATTATGGAATTAACCGAACTCAAACAGGGTATTGACGATTTGAAGTCCCGGATAGCAAAAATCCGAGATTATCTGGACATTCCCGCCAAACAAACCGAAAAACAGAGCATCGAGGAGCAATTGTCGCGTCCCGGCTTTTGGGACAATCAGGATTCCGCAAAAGCGGTAGTCTCAAAACTCAGCGCGTTAAAGGCGATGATTGAGCCGGTGCTTGAAGCCGAGAAAAAATCCGCCGGCCTCGCCGAGCTTTTCGATATGGCCGTCGGCGAAAACGACCAGCAGGCCCTGGCAGAGGTGGAAAAAGACCTTGCCGAACTTGGGAAAAAATGTGCTCAGATAGAGCTTACCGGCCTGCTCAGCGGACCGGACGACATGAAGAATTGTTTTTTCAGCATTCACGCAGGCGCAGGCGGCACGGAAAGCTGCGATTGGGCGAATATGCTCCTGCGAATGTACACCCGTTTTTTCCAGCAGAACAAATTCGATTATGAAGAGCTTGATTTAACCCCCGGCGAGGAAGCGGGTCTGCGGTCGATTACGTTAAAAGTCAGCGGCCCGTTCGCCTTCGGCAAACTTTCCTGCGAAACAGGCGTCCACAGGCTGGTGCGGATTAGTCCTTTCGATTCCAACAAAAGAAGGCATACCAGTTTTGCCGCCGTTGATTGCCTGCCTGAGACCGAAGATGTTGATATTGTGATAGAGGAGGAAGACCTTAAAATAGATTTTTATCGTGCCGGCGGCGCAGGCGGCCAGCACGTCAATAAAACAAGTTCTGCGGTTCGCATTGCCCATATACCGACCGGCATTGTTGTCCAGTGCCAAAACGACCGCTCCCAGCATCGCAACAAAGCCGAGGCGATGAAAATGTTAAAGAGCAGGTTATATATGCTCGAGCAGCAGAAACGCGATGCCGAGCTTAACAAAATCTACGGCTCAAAAGGCGAAATCGCCTGGGGAAACCAGATTAGAAGTTACGTCCTCCAGCCGTATCAGTTGGTCAAGGACCATCGAACTGATTTTCAGACCGGAAATGTCGATGCCGTCCTCGATGGCGATATTGAGGATTTTATAGATAGTTATCTGCAATACCGCGCAGAAAAAAAACATAAAAAAAAGTCCTAAAGCCCCCAACTTTATGTTGGGGGTTCGTCTTGTTTGCAAGAACCGCTTTGATACGAACAACCTGACACTTACCACGTATTATAATAACTGCACTGGTTTAGTTATTTTGGCGGTTGACAACTTATAACTTTTCATATAGAGTGTTTATAGGATATGAATATATATGAACCGTTTTTTGATGGACAAAATTACGGGATTTTTCAATTGAGAATGAGATAATAATGGCAGTATTAATAGATTTAACCGAAAAATTTTCGCATTTATCCCAAGCTCCAATTGTTGAAGCCGTCATTGCTATTAACGTTATCCCATCTGTAAAGTGGAATGAAACCAGTTTGCAGAATGAATTAAAGAAACGCATCCCCGATTTTCCCAAAGTTGAACCCTTGCGTTACAAAAGATACCAATTACCTATGGGGGAACAAAATAATCCCATAATTGAAGATTTAGGATGTGTTGGTTTCAAAGTCCATTCAATCGACAATTTACATATCGCTCAATTTAACAAAGATGCTTTCGTTTTTAGTCGCTTAAAGCCATACGAAGATTGGGGACAGCTCAGTGGCAAAGCATTGCGGTTGTTGGCTATTTATCGCGATTTGTTAAAACCGACAGAAGTTACGAGAATCGGTTTACGTTTCATAAATCGTATAGCCGTAAAACAAGAAAAGATTGAACTTTCCGATTATTATAAATATCCGCCAGAACCGTTAAAAGAATTGGATTGGATGCTTGCTGGCTATCTTCATCATGATGTGATGCAGGTTCCTGGAACGTCATATAGTGTGAATTTGATTAAAACCATTCAGGATGTTCCTGGGGAAATTGGTTTGATTTTGGATATAGATGTCTTTATGCGGAATCCATTTGAATATAATGAACAGCGTATAAAAGAACGCTTGGAAGAAATGCGATGGGTAAAAAATAAAATATTTTTTAGCAGTATGACAGATAAAGTTTTAGAGGATCTCAAATGACAACTATTACTATGCCTTCAGGGTCTTCAAGTGACACCGCCAGTTTTGTTGCCGAGAAAATAGAAAAAAGTCATGATATGTTGCAGGAGTCGAATGTATTAGGATTTGCCGCAAAGGGAACGTTCCAACAGTTAGATGAAGTTTTTGAAGAATGTTCTTCTGGTGGGTGGGATGGCGAACAGGCAAAACCAATTTCTGAAGAAGTTTTGCGGTGCGCGGAAAGATTTCTTCGTTCATTTCCTTTAGGAATGGAAGCTCCTGAAGTCGGTGCCGAGCCGGATGGTGCTATAACTTTAGAATGGTATCGGTCTTCGAATAAAGTCATATCCGTCAGTATCAATCCTGATGGATGGATGTATTATGCTGCTTTAATCGGTACGAGCAAACGTCACGGGGCAGATTTTTCTTTGATGGGTGTTTCAGATGACTTAGTGGAATTGATTTTACAAGTCGTCAGAGGCGGTTAATGATGAATGGTTCTATTGCTCCCGACGAACTCTTAGCCAGGTATATCACATCTTCAAAATGGATTCGCAAGCAAGACCAAACTGTTAAGCAGGATGCCTTTATCCCGCCAAATTCTGAGCTTTCTGTTACTCGTCACTTGGGTCTAACCGAAGAAGCTATATGGAAAATTGGTAAAAAAATAGTGGAGAGTACACCTCGTTTCCTTCATGGAAGAGCAGATGTAGAAACTTCTCATGTCATTGCCCAACGCCTTAATGTTGTGCCTCAACCAGAGGACGATAATCCTAATCATGCAAATATTATTAACTGGCCACCAGATAAGGATGCCAGAAAAATGTGTGCTTTAGAGATTGCAAAGGTCGCACATTTCATTGCTACCCCTATAGTGTGAAACTATTCCATCGGGGCTGTTTCGGCTATCTCATCGGGGTGGTGAATTAGAAATCTGCGAAATCCGCGTAATCTGCGGTTAAAAATCCTCAATTAAAAACTTGTCCTCGCGTAGGCGGGGATCCCTCTGCCTCTATGCTTGTATGCAGTATACTGTATTCAAGCATAGTGAAAATGTTCTTTTGCTTTAAGGCGAAACCCCATAGGAGTAAAAAAAGTCAAACACTAAACCCGGTTGAAGCGTGCTTCAGAAAGGGTTTTGTTTGAATTTTTATAGTCCCGACAAATCGGGACCGCCTTAAAGCAATAAGCCGTGCAAATCAGTGTTAATCCGTGTCTAAAAAAATGTGTTAATTCGTGTTCATTCGTGGCAAAAAAATCCGTGAAACTTGTCTAATCCTTTGTTACAATGAAAAACCGATAACTGATAACCGATAACTGCGTTTCTGACACAGGAGTCCTTATGGCAAAGCAGATAATTAAAATAGATGTTAAGGCCGCAAAAGCCGACATTATGAAATTAAAAGCCGATTGTCTCGCCCTCGGTGTTTTCAGCAATGTTAAAAATAGCGTAATTCTCGATATGCTCGATAAGAAACTCGATGGCGCAATCAGCAGGCTCAAAAAAATAGGCGATTTCAAAGCCGCCGCCGGCTCCAGTATCTTTATTTATACCCACGGCAAAATCGCCGCCGAAAGACTTCTGCTTATAGGCCTCGGCGAAAAAAACAAGGCATCGATGGACACCTTCCGCAACGCCGCCTCAAAGGCCGCCTTTGAAGCGGTAAATATAAAGGCCAAAAAACTCGCCGTCCTTTTGCACTACAAAGAAACCAATACGAACTTTGAAAAACTCGGGCTGGTTTTAGCCGAAGGCATCCATTTCGGCGGATACAGGTATGACGAATTTGTTACGCAGCAGGAAAACGGCAGGAGCAATTCTCTTTCCGCTGTAATTGTTAGCGATAGCACTGCGATTGTCGCCAAGCTCAACAAAGGAATTAAAGTTGGCCAGATTATCGGCAGGGCTCAAAACTACGCAAGGACTCTCGGCAATCGGCCGGGCAATATATTATATCCCGCGCAATTCGCCGCCGAGGCGCGAAAGGTTGCCTCTTCTGTGCCGGGCCTAAGCTGCACAATTCTCGATGAGAAAAAACTCGCCCAAAAGAAAATGGGCGGAATCCTGTCCGTAGGTCAGGGTGCGACGCACAAACCGCGAATGATAATTCTGAAATACTCGCCGAGAAAAAAGAAAGGCACCTCCGTAGCCCTTGTCGGAAAAGCGATAACGTTTGATTCGGGCGGTATAAGTTTAAAACCCGCTGCCGATATGCACGAAATGAAAATGGATATGACCGGCGGCGCGGCCGTGCTTATGACTATGGAAGTCATTGCGAGGTTGAAACTTCCTGTCGAAGTTTTCGGAATTATCTGTGCAGCCGAAAACAGACCTGATGGCGGAAGCTATTTGCCCGGCGACATCATTAAAACTTTCAGCGGCAAAACCGTTGAGGTTTTGAATACTGATGCCGAAGGCAGGCTGGTCTTGTGTGATGGTTTGCAGCAGGCACGGGTTTTAAAATGCAAAACCGTTATCGACCTTGCGACTCTGACAGGCGCTTGTATGGTTGCGCTTGGCAAGCACAAGGCCGGTCTTTTCAGTAACGATGAAAAGCTCGCCGAAAAACTTAAAGTTGCGGCAAAGGACAGTGGCGAGCTTCTTTGGCGGCTTCCCCTTGGCCCCGAATATTCGGATGAAATCAAAGGTAAGATTGCCGACCTGAAAAATACTGGCTCAAGATGGGGCGGCGCCTGCACTGCCGCTGCCTTTCTCGGCGAATTTGTGGCCGGTCTCAAATGGGCGCATCTCGACATTGCCCCGAAGATGGATGCTTCCGAGCCGATGAAAAAATATGCCGAGCCGGGCTCTATCGGTTTTGGTGTTAGGCTTCTTTGTAGTTTTCTGATGAACGAGGTGCTTTAATGGCTATAAATTCTGAAAAAATCGAAAAAGCGGTAAAGAGTATTCTCGAAGCTATTGGCGAGGATACAAATCGTGAAGGCATAAAGCTTACTCCCAAACGTGTCGCCAATATGTATACTGAACTGTTGGCCGGCAGCAGTGAAAACCCCGCCGACTGCGTAAAAAGTTTATTTAAGGAAAAATGTGACGAAATTGTTTTGCTCCGCGACATCCCCTTTTACAGCATTTGCGAGCATCATTTGATGCCTTTCATTGGGATAGCGAATGTTGCGTATCTGCCGGGCGAGTATGTGATAGGCGTAAGCAAACTGGCGCGAATTGTCGATTGCTTCGCAAAACGGCTCCAGGTGCAGGAACGACTAACAGCGCAAATCGCTGATTTCCTGAATGAAAACCTCAAGCCCCAGGGAGTCGCAATCGTCCTCGAAGCCTCGCATAGCTGTATGACAATACGCGGCATCAAAAAACCCGGCTCGGTTATGGTAACAAGCGCTCTCCGCGGCATATTCAAAAAAGACCCGAGAAGCAGAGCTGAAGTCCTAAGCCTTATGCATAATGGTTAGAGAAATAAAGAGGCAAAGAAGTAAAGAGGTAAGGAAAAACTGTCGCGATAAATTCCTTACATCCTTAATTCCTTATTTCCTTGCTTCTTTGAAAAGGAAATATGCACATACTCGCAAGACAAATACGATTTGCTGTAAATCCATTCGCAGATTCAACTGAATACGGGGCAAATTCATATTGCGCAAAACCAACCTCAAATGGCCTGGCCCTGTTCTTCGCTCTCTGGGTCGAACTTAAAGACTCCGTAAATAAAGATACCGGCTTCGTCGTCAATGTCTCCGATATCGATAAAATTATCAGAGAAAAAGGGATTAAAATTTTCGATGAATTTGTAAAAGATTATTTAGCGGCCGCCGCTCGAGGCGGCCTGAACCCCCGCCCCAAGTGGCGGGGGCTAAATGGCGGTTTTGAACAAATCGGACAATTATTGAGCAAAGTCTGGAAAACAATCGAAAAAGATTTTTTACCCGCGAAGATAAATAGTCTCACAGTTGAACTTACCCCGGCAAGAAAAGTTGGCACAAAAGAAATCGGAGGCGATATGCTATATTTTAGCGAAAAATTCGAATTTTCAGCAAGCCATACGTTGTGGAACGACAAATTCAGCGAAGCAGAAAATGAAAAAGTCTTCGGCAAATGCGCCAACAAATCCGGCCACGGCCATAATTATATCGTTGAAGTAACGATTAAAAAAACAGGGTTAGCCCCCGGACCTGTGCCGGGGGGGCAGAATATAAACGCAGGCGATTTTGAGCGGATAGTTCAGCAGGACTTTATCAGTATCGTTGACCATAAAAATCTCAATGCCGATGTCGAGTATTTTAAAAAGATTAATCCCACGGTGGAGAATATAGCAGAGTTCGCTTTTAAGAGCCTTGCGGACAAATTAAAGCCTCGCGAATTGGATTGCGTAACGGTGTGGGAAAACGACAGGACGTTCTGTTGCTATAGGGCAGACTAAAAAATCAGTCGATGATTTGAGACAAGGTATCGCGAAACTCAGGCAGGTCTTTGTGCAGAATCTGCCATATAATCTCAAGGTCAATACCGAAATAGTCATGAACAATCCGATGCCGCAATCCTACAATTTTATGCCATTCTACTTGGCGATGTTTTTCTTTGAATTCATCCGGCAGCCGGTTCGCGGCCTCGCCTATAATCTCAAGATTCCTGACAACAGCATCAATAGTTTTCTGTTCCTGCGAAAAGGCATCGAAAGAAAGGTCTTTGATATATTGTTCGATTCTGCCGATAGCCATGACAATATCATCCAGCAGCAAATCAACAGGCCTTTTAGACATAGATCAATTCCTGCTCGATAAATTTAATTGCCTTGCCGGATACAGACCGGCTTGAAATAAGGTCAACCGATGCATTAAGCAGTTGTTCAAGTTTTTCCGCAAGCGTTACAAATTCAAGGCCGATTGACGGGTCAACATCGACAAGTATATCTATATCGCTGTCTGGCCGCTGGTCGCCTCTTGCCCATGAGCCGAACAGAGCAAGTTTACGAACCTTAAACTGCTTTTGCAATTGCGGCTTGTCTTTGGCAAGAATCATAAGTATTTCGTTTTTCGTCATATATATAAGTTTAAAATTAATATGACCTTATGTCAATTATAAATCCGCTGTTTTTTTCTTATCCCCTGCACCCTATACCCTAAACCCTGTATTAACATCGCGGCGAAGTTCGATAGAACGAAGACGGATTTTCATTGTTTTTGCGCCGGTCAAGGGTATAATTTGGCGTAATACTATGGTTTTAAAAAATTATGAGGATATTGTTACTAATTTCAAATCGCCTACTCTTGTTTTAGCAGGTCCAGGTTCCGGTAAGACTTTTTTATTAGCTGATAGAGTAACAAGATTATTAAAAAATAAGGAAGATAAAGAAACTATAACTGTTCTTACATATACAACCGATGCAAACCAAAACATGGTAGAGAAACTCACCGATCCGAATGGAGATTTTAAAGTATCCTACAAAGAACTTCCACAAATCAAAACGATACACTCATTAGGTTTAACGATTGTGCAAGAAGACCCTCACGCTGTAAATCTCTTAAAAACAGATTTGCAAGTTCAAGAGGATGAGAACATTAAGCGATTGATCTTCCGAGATGCCGCTTTAATATTGGGCTTTGATGAGGACATAAGCAACAAGGCTCGTGAATGCAAACAAAATGGGAATTGTAAAAAGAATGCAGAGAAAAAAACGTGTCGTACATGTATAAAATATTGGGAAATAATGTCCAAGTGTAATCGGGTGGACTTCGACGATCAGATTTTATTTGCTTGCCAAATATTAGAAAGTGATCCTGAGATATTAAAAAAGTACCAATCAAAAGCAAAGCATTTATTGGTGGATGAGTATCAAGATATCAACACTGCTCAATTTAGGTTTATTGAGTTGCTTAGCAGGGATTCAAGAAATGGACTTTTTGTGGTTGGCGACGATGCTCAAAGTATTTATGGGTTTCGTGGAGGTGACCCAAAATTTATTCTTCGTTTCCAACAAGACTTTCCAGGGGCGGAAATAGGAACATTAAACGTTAGTAGAAGATGCCACAAAAATATAATGGATGATGCATTTGTAGTTTTAGAGAAATACTACACGAATTGGACTGGCAAACCAACGTTAAAATATCTTGCTACAGGTAGTGACAAGCCTTTTATCTATAATTGTCCAAGTGAAGTAACAGAAGCAAAGATGGTAGCAATTATTGCAAAATCAGCAGTGCAAGATAAAAAAGACGTTTTAATATTGGCGCCTAAAAAAGATTTTTTCCCCTTAATTATCAAAGAACTTTTGCATTTAGGTCTATATGCTGATTGTCAAGTAAGCTTTCTTCCTAAACGGTTCGAAATAGCTGACCGATTTTTAAATTGGGTAGAAGGACCGAAGAATAGTTTTATAACAAGATTGGTTGTCGAAGATCTCATAAATATTGGTTTTGCAAAAATTCCAGGGGCAAATAAAAAACAATTAAGAAATCAGAAGTCGCTTCGCAAACGTATTGCCGAAGAAACTGAAATCGCAAAATTGTGGGAGTCTGTTGATAAGAATACGAATCTTTTTGAGGTAATCCAAAAGATTCAGACTCCTAAAACGATACTTGCAAAGATTTTTAATGGTCTTAATTTGTTATTAGAGACCTATAATGATTGTGGTAAAAATCCTGGAGAATTTGCAAAGCAGTTATCATTTATTTCCGGGATTTGGGTCAATCCACTAAAATTAGCAGAAGATATAGAAACTGTAGTTGGATTGCTCGACCCCTCAAAACCGGTTATCCGTGGAACGGTTCAATTAAGAACTATGAGAAAGGCAAAAGGATTACAGGCAAAGGTAGTAATTATCGTTGGTTTAGAGAATGATATAGTTCCAGATCCCAATAGTGATATTACCGAACAGGCACGCTTGTTTTATGTGTCTATGACACGAGCGCAAGAAAAACTTTACCTGTTTCATTCTTACAAAAGACCAAGAAATATATCATATGGTCCCGATTTCACACAGAAGCAAAAATCTCAATTCCTTGATGTAATAGGGAGAAAAAGTGAATGGAAACAGTTATCAACATAATAAACATTTTTTATTTTTGGTGTTTTTACCATGTTAAAACGGCTTCCTTGGTTTGTATGGCAATATCTACAAAAATACTTATTTGAAGGAGTAAAAAAATGAACCTCTCAGACGCAAATGAACTAAAAATTCTGGTTGATTACGTTACCCAAATTCGTGGACAGGATTTAGGTCACTTTCAGACCCTTATAACAATTTTTATGGGGACTATTTTGGGAGCTATTTTAGTTGCTGTGTTTGTAGATAAAGAAGGCGGAATCACTGGTTGGTTCCGCCGAGGTATAGCAATTGCTGCTTTAGTGCTTTTTATTTTATTTTTATTTGGTTTAAAAACCAAACACATCGCAAGAAGAGAATTTTGCCATAAATGGATGGGTAACTTGTGTAGCAATATAAACAAATACAATACTGTTCCTGCACTTATAGAAGATTTCTCAAGACAAAAATACGGACTATATTACGCCGAACCAAATGACCCGAATTTTATACTTAGAACCGAATACATACCAGAAGGCTTTGCTGGAACAATTTGGAAATATCCTTGGATGGTAGATGGTGCTGCCTACCTTTCTTTATTTTTGGCGTTCCTGATAGTATTTACACGAGCACCACAAAAGGTTAAGGAAAATGAAATTAATATTCGCGGGTCTTCTATTGAAACCGAAGGAAAACTAAAAATTAATTGACAGAACCGTTCTAAAAAAATTAGTGTCATTGTTGCAGTTGAAAAAACATTTGCCGCGAATTATATTAACAAAGAACCCCATCGCCAAAGGCGAGAGAATAGAAAATAGAAAATCGAGAGTTGAAATTTCATATTAAGGGAAATTTAATTTTGCGAATTCGCCGTAATATAATTTCGCGGCTTTGTCATAGGCTTTGGCGGCATCTATTTCATTGTCAAAGTGGCCGAGGAATTTCCTGTGGCCGTTATATTTAATTTCAGCACGAAACTTATTTCTTTGTTTGTCGTAACAGACGCCTTTGTATTTGGAACTTGTTGTTTTAGAACATTTCCTGGAATTGTAATGGTTTTGAGTTTCCGTAACCACACGAAGGTTTTCCCTTCTGTTGTTGAGGCCATCGCCGTCTTTGTGGTCAACGACGAAACCGGGCGGGGGCTGGGTAATTTGACGATGCATAGAAATATGTTTTTTCCGGCCATTAATGCGGCCTATTACCCGAACCGCGTAAAAATTATTAGCGCAACCTGCGGCATACCATTTATGGGTGTTCAATTCTTCGAAATCCTCCTGGTCAACAATGGCGAATTTGCCCTGCGTAAGAGCGATTTTCCGAAATGCGCAGCCGAAACGATGCAGCCGATACGCAAGAAGGACCGCAACGCCAAAACGAATAATAAATTTTGGAACGGGGATAGATAAAGTAATAGTAATTTTGTCCATTAGAGGGCTCCTCTATATGAAGACCAGTTAAAGAATCCCACAAGCCGGGATGGTTTTAGATGTAAATTATTAACTTTTTGTCTAACTTTATGGGTATTTTACCAAATTGCTTAACAAGAGTCAAGAAAAAAAGATAAAAAACCACAAATAAAGCGACCTTTGCACTTGGCCGTGTTGCGTCACATTTCAATATAACATCATTATTTACAGACAGTTATAGAAATCGTCTTTCACACGGGACAAACTTGTCCTCGCGCAGGCGGGGATAAATATGACCTGAACAGTATTGTTAATTTTCGAGTAGTATGATAGTATTCGGCGTTTTGTCGGCGAAAAGCACTTTTTTAAGGTGGTAAATTTGAGTTTTTAAACCCATTTTTTAAGTCTAAAAAGCAGGGAAGCAGGCACATCTGATTTAAAGCTATCTTCTTTTTTTGTCGATATTTATGATAATACTTGCCCTCGAGAAATCGGGGGTTTGAGGACTTTATCGTTACCTTTCGGCGGCCTGTCCTGAGAGGAATCGAAGGGAGTCGAAGGAAGCCGACGGGGACAGAGTCTAAACGGATTTAAAATTTAAAATTTAAGAATTCAGGAATTTTGGCTAAAACATCAATAGTAACGGGTGGTGCGGGATTTATCGGTTCACATCTGTGTGAACATCTATTGGCCTGCGGACAGAAAGTCATTGTTGTTGACGATTTGAGCACGGGCAGCATTACCAATATTCAGCATCTGATTTCCAATAAAAATTTCAGGTTTATTGAGGGGTCTGTCCGCGATGAGGAATTGATGAGAGGAGTAATAGAAAAAGGAGATTGTATTTATCATCTCGCGGCCGCGGTCGGCGTTAACCTGATAGTTGAACGGCCTGTTCATACCATAGAGACAAATATTCACGGCACCGAGGTTGTGCTTTCGATTGCCAACCAGTTCGGCAAAAAAGTTTTGATAACCTCAAGCTCCGAGGTCTATGGCAAGAACGAGCAGGTGCCTTTTAAAGAGGACGACGATACGGTTCTCGGCAGCACAAAATTTTCGCGATGGTCCTACGCGTGCAGCAAGGCGATAGATGAATTTCTTGCCCTTGCCTATCATCGTCAATACGGCCTGGCCGTGGTTATTGTCCGGCTTTTTAATACTATCGGTCTGCGGCAGACGGGCAGATACGGAATGGTTGTGCCGCGGTTTATAGACTGGGCGGTGAAGAACGAGCCGGTAATGATTTACGGCACAGGAAAGCAGAGCAGGAGTTTCACTTATGTCGGCGATGTGATAAAAGCAATGGCGGCGCTGATGGAAGCCAAAAACGCCGAAGGTGAAGTTTTTAATATCGGCTCGGCGGAAGAAATAAGCATCGAAAAACTTGCGGATAAGGTTATCGAAAAAACGCGCAGCAAAAGCAGCAAGCAATACATTCCTTATTCCGAAGCTTATGGACAGGGATTTGACGATATGCAACGACGGCTGCCCTGCCTTGAGAAAATAAAATGCGCAATCGGATATGAGCCGAAGATAAAACTCGATGAAATGATTGATATTATTATTGCTGACAAACGGGGCAAAAATGAGTAAATTACTAACCCCCCATCACAGGGATGGGGGCTAACCACTTCATTGAAAGGTCGGATTAGAATGGGTTTATCGCTTATCACCGGCGGGGCAGGATTTATCGGCAGCAATATGGTGAGATTTCTGCTCGAAAAAGGGCAAAAGGTCAGGGTTCTTGACAATTTCGCGACGGGAAAGCGGGAGAATCTCGCCGAAGTTGCCGGCGGTTCGACAGGCTCACCATTAAACCGGATTGAGCTTATCGAAGGCGACATTCGTGATATGAATGCTGTCCGAAAGTCAGTTGCCAATGTGGATGTTGTTTACCATTTAGCCGCGTTAGGTTCAGTTCCGAGATCTGTTAAAGACCCGCTGACGAGTCACGATGTGAATATAAATGGAATCGTGAATATGCTGATTGCGGCACGTGATGCCAAGGTGAGGCGATTTATTTTTTCGTCGAGCTCTTCCGTTTATGGCCAGAGCAAGGTTCTGCCGCAGCATGAAGGGCTGGCGCTGGCGCCGATAAGTCCATACGGAGCCACGAAGGCAGCGGGGGAGATTTACTGCAGGACTTTTTATGAAACATACGGTCTGCAGACAATCTGCCTGCGCTATTACAATGTGTTCGGCCCCCGACAGGACCCGACAAGCCAGTATGCGGCGGCGATACCATTGTTTGTTTCTGCGCTTTTAAGAGATAAATCGCCAACGATATTCGACGACGGCGAACAATCGCGGGGATTTACTTATATTGAAAATGTTATGCAGGCAAACTGGCTTGCAGCAAATGTAAAAGAAACTCACGGCGAAGCGATTAATATTTCCACAAAAAACGCTGTGACGGTAAATACTGTTGTAAATACAATAAGAAAACTTTTAGGCAAAGAAAATATCAAGCCTGTTTACGCACCGCCGAGGCCGGGCGATATAAAACATTCGCTGGCAGATGTGAAAAGGGCTAAGGAAGTTATAGGCTATGAGCCATTTGTGAGCTTCGAAGAAGGAATTGCGAAAGCGATTAACTGGTATAGGGAGAATCTGAAGTAAGGAAATAAAGAAGTAAGGAAATAAGGGAAATAACGTCGCCGTGCCCCTCGACTTCGCTCGGGCTAAACCGGCGACGGCTAAACTAAGAAATTATAGACAATTTATTTGGAGTAAATTATGGTGAAGAAGAGTAAAAGTGAGAAAAAAGCGCCTTTTGTAGGTATTGTCGGTATGGGTTATGTCGGGCTGCCGCTGGCGCGGGAATTTATCGGCGGGGGCGCAAAGGTGCTCGGATTCGATATAAATGAAGCGAATGTGAAAAAAATCAATTCAGGAGAAAGCCCGCTGAAACATATTCCATCGGAAGATATAACAAATATGATCGAAACCGGCAGATTTCATACGACAACAGATATGAAACAGATGAGCAAGCCGGATGCGCTGATAATCTGCGTGCCGACGCCACTAACGAAAAACCGCGAGCCGGATATGACCTATATCGTCGTTACCTGCGAGACGATTTCAAAATACCTTCGCAAGGGACAACTTGTTACTCTTGAAAGCACGACGTATCCGGGAACGACAAGAGAAGTAATGAAGCCGATACTTGAAAAGAGCGGCCTCAAAGCCGGCAGGGATTTTTATATGGCGTTTTCTCCTGAAAGAGAAGACCCGGGCAATAAGAATTTCAGAACAGCGACAATTCCGAAAGTCGTCGGCGGTTATGACAAGGCAAGCCTGCAAATAGCGCTGGATATTTATAAATACGCTATTGACGAACTTGTGCCGGTGTCGAGCTGCGAGGTGGCGGAATCGGCGAAGATTCTGGAAAATACCTACCGCTGCGTGAATATCGCGATGGTCAACGAACTAAAACAGCTTTTCGATAGGATGAAAATCGATGTCTGGGAAGTAATCGAAGCGGCAGGGACAAAGCCGTTCGGCTTCCAGAAATTTTTCCCCGGGCCGGGACTCGGCGGGCACTGCATACCGATTGACCCGTTCTACCTGACGTGGCGGGCAAGGCAGTTCGGCATGCCGACAAAATTTATCGAACTGGCAGGCGAAATCAATACCGCTATGCCGCACTATGTTGTTTCCAGAACTCTCGAAGCGATGAATGAAAGAGGGAAAAGTCTGAAGGGTTCCAAAGTTCTGGTTTTGGGGCTTGCATATAAAAAGGATATTGACGATGTGCGTGAATCGCCGTCGATAGAGCTGATAGAACTTTTGAAAGGGAAAGGGGCAAAAGTCGATTACAACGACCCGTATATTCCGCATACGCATAAAATGCGAGAACATAACCTGAAGATGGAAAGCAAACCGCTGAGCGCGAAAATGCTAAGGGGATACGATATTATTATGATTTCAACAAACCACAGCTGTTACGATTATAAATGGATTGTTAAAAACGCAAAAATGGTTGTTGATACCCGTAACGCGACGGCGAAAGTAAAGAACGGCCGCGGTAAAATTGTTATGGCATAAGGGAATAGCGTTGAACGGTTGCGGTTGCGCGACTCGTCACGGTTACGTAAGTCGTAAAACGTTTATGAAGACAAGAAGTTTATTAGAAATTTTCAGAATAGCGGTTGAGATTGCCCGCCGAGGCGGGTAAACTTCGTCGTCCCGATTCATCGGGACTCCTCGCAATGACGGGAAAATATTAACTTACGGAGTTTTTTAATGCAGGTACCACTGCTGGATTTAAAATCGCAGTATGCGAAGATTAAAAGCGATGTTTTGGCATCAATAGGAGAAGTTTTAGACAGCCAGATTTGCATCGGCGGGCCGAAAGTCGCCGAACTTGAAAAGCAGGTGGCGGCGGCCAGCGGCTGCAAATTCGCGGTCGGCGTTTCGAGCGGGACTGATGCGCTGCTGGCGGGTCTTATGAGCCTGGGTATCGGCGAAGGTGATGAGGTGATAACGACGCCTTTTACGTTTTTCGCCACGGCGGGCTGTATTGTTCGTGTCGGCGCAAAGCCTGTTTTTGTCGATATCGACCCCAAGACCTACAATATAAATCCATCGCTGATAAAGAAGGCTGTAACGAAAAAAACAAAAGCGATTATGCCTGTTCATCTTTACGGCCAAATGGCTAATATGGACCCAATTATGGATATTGCCAAAAAGCATAATCTTTATGTTATTGAAGATGCAGCTCAATCCATCAGCAGCACCTACAAAGGCAAAAAAGCCGGCAGTATAGGAACGTGCGGCTGTTTTAGTTTTTTCCCGAGTAAGAATCTTGGCGGCATCGGCGACGGTGGAATGATTGTAACCAATGACGAAAAGCTGGCAGCCAAAATGAAGATAATGAGAGACCACGGGCAGAATCCGACATATTATTATAATTTTGTCGGAGGAAATTTCCGGCTGGATGCTGTTCAGGCGGCAGCACTGCTGGTTAAGCTGCCTCATCTGGAAGAATGGTCAGCGGCGAGAAGAAAAAATGGCGAGTATTACAATAAGAAATTTGCCGGCACTTCTGTTAAAACACCTTATATCAATCCTGATTGTGTTACTATTTACAATCAGTATGTAATTAGAGTGCCAAGTCGCGATGAATTGATGGAACACCTCAAACGAGATGGTATTGGGTGCGCGATATATTATCCAATGCCGTTGCATTTGCAGAAATGTTTTGAATATCTTGGTTATAAAAAGGGCGATTTTCCCGAATCAGAAGAAGCCGCGAATGAAGTTCTGGCACTTCCGGTATATCCGGAACTTACCGACCAGATGAAAAATTATGTCGTTGAGACGGTTCTCAAAACGTTGGGATAATCAGAGGAAAGCTAAAAATGAAAAAAGCATTAATTACAGGCATTACGGGTCAGGATGGTTCATACCTGACAGAACTTCTGCTTAAGAAGGGATATGAAGTTTACGGTATAATCCGCAGAAGCTCATCGTTTAATACGGAAAGGATTGACCATATATATCGAGACCCGCACGAAAAAACAAAACTCAAACTTATTTACTCGGACCTGACCGACGGCAGCAATCTTCATTCGATATTAAACGAGATTAATCCAGATGAAGTTTATAATCTTGGTGCGCAAAGCCACGTTCGCGTCAGTTTTGACCAGCCTATATACACCGCCAATGTCGATGCATTAGGGACGCTGCGGGTTCTTGAGGCAATTCGCTCGATGAAAAGGCCGGCGAAATTTTATCAGGCATCCAGCAGCGAGATGTACGGCAAGGCGGTCGAAACACCACAGACTGAAAAAACGCCATTTTACCCGAGAAGTCCTTATGCCTGCGCCAAGGTTTATTCATACTTTCAGACAATCAATTACAGGGAGGCATATAATATTTTTGGCTGCAACGGGATATTATTCAATCACGAATCACCGCGGAGAGGCGAGACTTTCGTTACAAGAAAAATTACAAGAGCCGCAGCGAGAATAAAACTCGGTCTGCAGGATAAGCTGTATCTGGGCAATCTGGAAGCAAAACGAGACTGGGGTTATGCAGCCGATTTTGTCGAAGCGATGTGGCTGATGATGCAGCAGGAAAAGGCGGACGATTTTGTGATTGCGACAGGCGAAACTCATTCAGTAAAGGAATTTCTCGACGAGGTTTTCGGCCATATGGATATAGACTGGAAGAAACACGTTGAGGTCGATTCGAGATATTACCGTCCCACAGAGGTTGATTTGCTGTTGGGCGATGCCTCGAAGGCAGAGAAGATATTAGGATGGAAGCCGAAGGTTACTTTCAAACAGCTTGCGAAGATAATGATAGAGGCGGATATGCTGCTTGCCGAAAATGAAAGAGTTATTGCCGACCACCGGAAAAATAAATGAGCGATTTTTTCAAAAACAGAAGAATCGTTGTAACAGGCGGGGCAGGATTCCTCGGGAAATATGTCATTGATGGGCTGAAGAAACGAGGCTGCAAGAATATATTTGTGCCGCTGATAGAAGAATACGACCTTGTGCAGTTTTCGGACATCGAAAGAATGTATAATGCGATGGAGCCTGATATTGTGATTCATCTTGCCGCGGTTGTAGGCGGTATCGGGGCAAACAAGAAGCATCCCGGGAAATTTTTCTATGAAAATCTTATGATGGGTATGCAGCTTATTGAGCAGGGCCGGCAGCGTGGAATTGAAAAGTTTGTGGCTATCGGAACGGTTTGCGCGTATCCGAAGTTTACTCCAGTGCCGTTTAAGGAAGAGGATTTATGGATAGGCTATCCAGAGGAAACAAATGCTGCTTACGGGCTTGCCAAGAAGATGCTGCTGGTACAATCGCAGGCGTATCGCACCGAATACGGTTTTAATTCGATATTTTTACTGCCGGTCAATTTGTACGGGCCGGGAGATAATTTCAACCCTGAATCGAGCCATGTTATTCCGGCTTTGATAAAAAAATGCGTCGATGCCATTAAAGCAGGAGATGATTATATCGAAGGCTGGGGCACCGGCAACGTAAGCAGAGAATTTATTTACGCGGCAGACGCGGCTGAGGGAATTCTGCTGGCGACGGAACTTTATAACGGCTCCGAGCCGGTAAATATCGGCGCAGGATTCGAGATAAAAATAAAAGATTTGGCGAAGAAAATTGCCTTCCTGACGGGATTTAAAGGGGAAATCCGCTGGAACATCAGCCAGCCAGACGGTCAGCCGAGAAGATGTCTTGATATAAGCAAGGCAAAGAAATTATTCGGCTTCGAGGCAAAAACTGATTTCGATACCGGCATGAAGCAGACAATCGAGTGGTATAAAAAGAATATAGCATAGTTTTACGAGGTTTAGATGAAAATATCAGTTGTGGGAATTGGTTACGTCGGTCTTGTAGCAGCCGCGGGTTTGTCTGAAAGCGGCAATCATATAATTTGTGTCGATAACGACGAGAATAAAATCAGGAGCCTCAAAAAAGGTATTATCCCGATTTACGAGCCGGGACTTGCCGAGATTATCAAAGAGAACGAAAAGGCCGGAAGACTTTCATTTACGACAGATTTAAAAGCAGCGGTTGACGAATCCAAATTGATAATTCTGGGTGTTGGGACTCCCAGCGCCGATGATGGTTCAGCTGATATATCAGCGGTGCTTGATGTGTGCGGGCAGATTGCCGAATATATGAAAGATTACAGGATTATAATCACAAAAAGCACAGTTCCGGTCGGGACATATAAAAAGGTAACCGAACTAATTAAAAGCAAAACGAATGTGCCGTTTGATTATGTAAGCAATCCGGAATTTCTGAAGGAAGGTTCAGCGGTTGCGGATTTTGCCAAACCTGACAGGGTTATAATCGGGACTGATAACCCCGATGTTCAGGAAATAATGAAGCAATTATATTCGCCATTTATGCGAAAGGGGAGCAGGATAATTTTTATGAGCCCTGCCAGCGCGGAGTTAACCAAGTACGCATCTAATGTAATGCTTGCAACGAGGATTTCATTTATGAACGAGCTTTCCGGGCTGTGCGATAAGTTCGGGGCAGACATCGAAGAGGTCAGGGCCGGTGTCGGCTCAGACCCGCGAATCGGCAATTCATTTCTTTTCGCGGGTGTCGGCTTCGGCGGAAGCTGTTTTCCGAAAGATGTCAAAGCCCTCATTCATATAGGCAAAGAGAATAATTGCCGGATGACAATTGTCGAGGCGGTTCAGCAGGCAAATTATGCTCAGCATAACAGATTTGCCGACAAGATATTGAATTATTTTAAAGGCAGAGAAAACAAAACGGTTCTGGCAGTCTGGGGACTTGCATTTAAGGCCAAGACAGACGATGTTCGTGAATCGCCGGCTGTCTGGTGCATAAAGAAATTTGTGCAGTCGGGTATGAAAATCAGAGCCTTTGACCCTGAAGCTATGGAGACTGCAAAAACAGTTTTGAATAATAGTATTGAAACAGGCAAGGATGAATACAGCATTTTGAGCGGCGCTGACGGGCTGGTTATATTTACGGAGTGGCAGCAGTTCAGGACGCCAGATTTTGATTTGATAAAAGAAAAGCTCAAGAAGCCCGTTATTTTTGACGGGCGCAATCTCTACGAGCCGGCATATATGAAGAAAATGGGATTTGAATATTATTGCATAGGCAGGCGGTGAGTAAAAAATTTCTGATTACGGGGGCAGCCGGATTTATCGGCTCACATCTTTGTGAAAGATTAATTGCTGAGGGCCATACTGCTGTCGGGCTGGACAATTTTGACCCGTTCTACGACAGGAAAATCAAAGAGTCGAATATAAAGACCCTTATAAAATCGGATAAGTTTACAGTTGTTGAAGGCGACATAAGGGATGCTGCCTGTGTTGACTCAATTTGCAAAATCGGGATTGATGCCATCATTCATTTGGCGGCAAAGGCAGGAGTAAGGCCTTCGATAGCCGACCCTCTCAGTTACGCGGATTGCAATATCAATGGAACGATGGTTTTGCTGGAAGCCGCGAAGAAATGCGGGATAAAGAAATTTATTTTTGCATCCAGTTCGAGCGTGTACGGCAACAATAAAAAAGTTCCGTTTTCCGAGACGGATAATGTCGATTATCCGATATCGCCTTATGCCGCGACTAAAAAGGCAGGGGAGCTTATCTGTCATACTTATCATCATCTGTATAAGATAGATATTACCTGTTTGAGGTATTTTACAGTTTATGGTCCGAGGCAGCGGCCGGATTTGGCTATTCATAAATTTGCGAAACTTATCTCAGCAGGCAGGCCGATACCGGTGTTTGGCGACGGCTCAATGATGCGCGACTTTACATATATTGACGATATTATTGATGGAACGGTCGCGGCAATAAATAAATGCGAAGGTTTCGAGATTTATAATCTTGGCGAATCAAGGCCTATAAGACTCGATAAGCTTATTGAAGAAATTGAAAAGGCGCTTGGCAAAAAAGCGATTATCGAACGCAAACCTGTCCAGCCGGGCGATGTTAAACAAACTTACGCAGATATCAATAAGGCGAAAAAAAAATTAGGCTATAATCCAAAAACAGATATTTCAACAGGTCTGCAATACTTTGTCGAATGGCTTCATGAATAATTGCAGAATTTTTTATGACTTTGATGACTAAATATAAATTTTTATTTTGTGTCCTCCTTCTGGCTTTTTGTTCACAAGTTTCACGAAGTTATCCTTCTGAAAATCAAAAACCTTTTTATATGGGGGTTTCTATCTACGAGTATTACAT
>JBAVNP010000109.1:0-5970 GCA_049691175.1 Sedimentisphaerales bacterium | reverse complement strand
GAGGCTATTGGTAATGTTACTCCTGATGATGTGTACTTCGGTAGACGGGAAAGCATCCTGAAAAAAAGGCAAGAACTTAAAATAAAAACTCTTGAAAAAAGACGGCAGTTTAACAATAATGTCATTATTTAATTCATTGCGGACAAGTATTTGACGGTTTATAATCACTTTTGTAATTAAGGACGTAACAAATGAGAAAAATTATTCTATTAGCAGTAATTTTGCTGCTTATTGCTGCAGTGGTTGCTATTAAATTAAATCACAAATCGGGAGAAGTTGAACCTATCGTCTGGTACGGAATGATGCCGCATCCATATATTAATGAAGTTCGGTCCGGTGTGGAAGCCTTTGAAAAAGAAACCGGCGCTAAAGTGCTTAAAGTCGTCGGTCAGGAATGGACACAGGATAATGAAAACGTAAATGTCGAGGCGCTTTCCACCAGAGGCCACAAGGCATTCAGCGTATTTCCCGGCGACCCGGCCGGCTCTAATGGTTTATTCGCTTTATTGAAGAGCCGAGACCAGATAGTCGTAGCTTACGGCGCAGAACCCGATGTTCCCACTCCGGCGTCATTTACCATCGCTACCGATGTCAAGAGGGCTGCTGCTATTGCTGCTGAAGAGCTGATAAAAATGATGGGTGGCAAAGGTAACATTCTTAATGTGCTGGAAACAGTGACGGATATAAATACTAAAAAACGCGATGAAGGTGTCAGGGAAGCTGTTGCGAAATATCCTGATGTTAAAATCATACAGACCATTTCCGATATGACTCAGGTCAGCGAGGCCACCAATAAGATACAAAGCGCGATAGCCGCCAGAGGCGAAGAAATTGACGGTATTATCACAACCGGTTATAATCCTACGGTCGCGGCGGCTTCCATTCTTGCCGAATGGCATAAAGACCCAAAACACAAAAGAATCCGTTTCATCGGAATTGATACCAATCCTCTTGTGATTCAGGCGATAAGAGACGGTTCCATCGACGCTACCGTTTCGCAGAACCCTATCGGCCACGGTTATATAAGCTGCTGGATTCTTAAACTGATGCTCGACGGCTGGAAACCTAAAAGCGATTACCAGTTTATCAATTCAGGTATTGTAATTGTAACAAAACAAAATGTTGATACTTATTCTCAGGAAGTGAAAAAAATAACCGATAGCATCATCGCCGATTTGAAGACTAAGTATCTTGCCTCGCCAAATTAAAGAATAGATGCTTGAACTTAAATCCATAAGCAAACATTTTCCCGGTGTAAAAGCGCTGGATGACATAAATCTGACGTTCGAACCGGGCGAGATTCACGCTTTAGTCGGCGAAAATGGGGCGGGCAAAAGCACACTTATTAAAATCATCACCGGCATTTATCAGCCGGACAAAGGCCAAATTACCTACGAAGGCAAACCGCTTCATTTCAAAAGTTATCACGACAGCCTCAAAATGGGCATTGATATTGTAAACCAGGAAATTCAGATTATTCCCCAAAGCAGCATCGCTGAAAATATTATGCTGGACAAAATGATTACTTTCGGCAAAACCGGCATAATCAACTGGAGAGCGGTTAACAGGATGGCTAAAGAGTATATGGAAATGGTCGGTCTGAATCTGCCCCCGCAGACGAAAATAAAAAATCTCAGCGCAGCGCAAAAACAGCTTACTCAAATCGCAAAAGCTCTTGTTGCCAAAGCAAAGGTTTTATTACTGGATGAGCCGACAAGTTCGCTTAGCGAACACGAAGCGGAAAATCTTTTTAAGATACTTAGAGAACTTAAAACCAAAAATGTTACTATTATTTTTGTTTCACACAAGTTTGAAGAGGTTTTTAAATTATGTGACAAAGTAAGCGTCCTTCGTGACGGAAAATATATCGGCACATCCGCTATTTCAGAAATTTCCACGCAGGAACTTGTCAAAATGATGATTGGCAGAGAATGCAAGCTGGAAAATATGGGGAAATTGGATGTCAATGCCGACCGCGAAGTATTGAGGGCTGAGAACATCAAAAAACGCGATAAGGCCGATGACGTAAGTTTCCGTCTTTATGAAGGAGAGATATTAGGTTTCTACGGATTAGTAGGCTCCGGCAGAACGGAACTCGCCAGAATTCTGATTGGAGAAGATACTGCTGACAGCGGAAACACTTTTGTCAGAGGCAAGAAAGCTGATATTAGAAGTGTAAGAGACAGCCTGTATCGTTACAGGATGGGATATGTAACGGAGAATCGCAAGGAAGAAGGGCTTTTGCTCGAATCTTCTGTGCGCACGAATATTTGCATAACGATATGGCAGAAAATCGTCAACCGGCTGACTTGGCGTATAAGCCCCGCTAAAGAAACCGGCGTAGCAAAAGATATGATAACGTCGCTTGAGATTAAATGCACCGGGCCGGCACAAAAAACTTCTAATCTAAGCGGCGGAAATCAGCAGAAAGTTAGCCTGGCAAAATGGCTGGCGGCAGATTGTGATATTTTAATCATCGATGAGCCGACAGTCGGAGTTGATATCGGGGCCAAAGAGCAGATACATCAGTTGATATGGAATCTTGCAAAAAAACAGAGAAAATCAATTTTGCTGATATCCTCCGATTTGCCTGAAATGGTCAAAATGGCAAGCAGGGTTCTTGTCTTCAGGGACAAATCAATAGTCGCTGAAATCAGGGATATTGACCAAAAGGATTACAAACAGGTCAGCAGTGAGATTGGAAATTTTTTAAATTAAATGGAATTATATTACTATGCAGAAAAATACAGATAATGCAATCAAGCAGTCGGGAACTGACGAACTGCTGAGCGGAAGAACGATGGGGCTTTTGATTTCCACAGCGATTTTGTACGCCGTTCTTGCAAGCCAGTCGGATACACTGATGAGTTCTTATACAACATTTGTGCTTTCCCGCCAGATGGCATTTTATGTATTGATAGCCCTGTCTCAGGCGGTTTGTCTTGTGGTAGGGGGGATGAACCTTTCAGTAGGCGCCATAGGCAGTATCTCAACAGTGGTATTAGGCCTTGGTCTGCAAAGTTGGGGATTGAGCGGCTGGATTGCAGTGCCAATTGCTTTATTGGTCGGCGTATTCAGCGGAGCGGTAAACGGATTTATTATTACCCGGCTGAAAATTAACTCCTTTATCGTAACAATCTCGATGATGTTTATTTATATGGGTCTGCGTTCCGGAATTTCTGGAGGTATTCCTTATACTGTGCCTGAATCGTTTTGCTGCATCGGCCAAAAGAGTATTTTGGGTGTTCCTTATGTATTTTTGACAATGATTATTGTCCTTACGCTGACTGGCTATATGTTTCGGCACACCGTATTTGGCAGACGTTTGCTGGCTACCGGCGGAAATATCGATGCGGCAAGGCTTTCAGGAATAAACACCGACCAGATGATTGTATGGGCTAATATTTTGTCAGGCCTGTTTGCTTCGCTGGCCGCGATACTTTGGGCATCAAAGCTGGGCAGTGCCGCGCCGGAAACAGGCGATGCCTGGCTGATTATTTCTTTTGCTGTGGCGATAATCGGCGGAACCGGTCTTAACGGCGGAATCATCTCGGCTGTGGGCATTTTTATGGGTGCCGCTATTTTTATGCTGATACAGCACAGCCTTGTCGAGTTAAAGGTCAATCCTTACTACGCCAATTCTTTTTTGGGTATTCTGATTCTGCTAGCGGTTGTTATTGACCGTGTCAGAGAACTTTACATTGAAAGAAAAACTTGATATTGATTATAGGGTATCATATTCCTTTTTAAAGGAGTATTTCTATGGCAGAAAAAACAAAAGCAGGTTGTCTTGCGGAAATCAGGAAAGCAACCCCCGGAATTCCCGTTATCGGTGTGTTTGCTCCATGTGACCCGAGGATTGACCGGGCGAGCCGAACACGAGCTCAAAATATTATCGCTATGGTTGCTGACACTATCAGCGGCCAGGTTGTCCTGCCGGACAAAACCCCCATTGGCGTGGTTTACTCTTCTGTTCTCGTGGACAGTGAATCGCAGGCCGATATAGTAGCCCAGCAATTTCGACAGGCGGGTGTGAATATTCTGATTTGTGCTCCGGACACGTGGGCGTTTCCCCAGTTGACAACAATTTCATTGCTTGGGCAATTTCCGAAAGATACACCACTAAATATTACCTGCGGCAACAGCGGCCCAAAGCCCGGCGTTGTATATGCGCATGCTCTTACCGGAGCAATCAGCCAGTACGGCAGGATGGTTCACCTGAATGTGGGAAATTGGCCGGATACGGGATTGAATCCGAAAATGAGCAAACCTACCGCGACAGCACTGATTGACTGGTGTTATGCGGCGGTTACCGCTGTGGCGCTGAAAGGCAGAAGGGTGATGATTTTTGGGCACGACTCTATGGGAATGGAAACGGTGTTGGCTCATATTCTTCCAACTCGAAATACATTCGGCATTGAGATCACCCGCCTGGATATGAAACTTCTGGCGGATATGCTGCAAAAGGGCGCTTATGACAAAAGAGAGCTGAAAGAACTCCGCGGCTGGATAGATAAACATCTCGGCAAAAGGCTCGAATTGAAAACCGGCGCAGATAGTGAACGCTTTAACCAGAGTCTGGCGATGTACCTGATAAATCGCCAGTTAATGGCTGAGCTAAACGCTGTGGGCGGCGGTTTTATGAGCCAGCTCGAATGGGGCTCTGATTTGCGCGGCAGGCCGCTGCCGGTAGCGGATGCAATGGAATCGATGTTCAATAGCACTTTCGACCACAACGGCCCAAAGGCTCCGCTGCCGTATGCAACCGAAGCGGATGTGCAGGGACTGCTGACTATGCTGTTTTTTACCTGGCTGTCCGGAGGTGATCCGCCGCTGTTTATGGATTTCCGCAAGGTCTGGGAAGGCTGGGAAATCAAAGCGCTTGCCAAAAAGATCCGTGTGAAAGTTGACCCGAAAGCTTCTTACATTAGAAAAGGTCTGGTAGATGGCGATAATTCCGGGAGTGCATCATTTGATTGGGCGGCAAAACCGGAAACCAGTCCGAAGGAGATTATGAAAAAGATTTCTATGCCGCTGGCCGATTCTGCGTATTTCCCGGGCGGCGGAAACAGTATCACTTTTATGACACCAGCGGGTATTGAGGGAATTGCCGGCAGAATGGCGTATTGTTCGAGGAATGACAAGTTTAGTCTGTTCTGGGATGAGGCTTATACAGTGTCGGTTCCTGACAAGCTCGGCAGGACTATGTGCAATCTGACGACGCCTGCCTGGCCGCACACATTTGTTATACCTAAATATGCCAGTATGGCGGAATATAAACAGTACGCCCCGGCCAATCACTTCCATATGACATGGAATCTGCCTGTTGCGCGTCTGCAGTACTGGATGGATTTAACAGGAACATTGAGTGTTACTCCCTGGGCGGCACGCCCCAAATTTGTCGAGGGTAAAGACCGTCCGCAACCTCTCGTTCATTTATTAAACGGCGGTGAGAATGTCTATAAAAAGCTATAACCGAAAACCAAGCCGAACTACGGCAATCCGTATTTATTTACAGGCAGGAATGTTGATTATATTGACGGCGGGAATTTGAAACTGCAATATAACCGAAACCGTTATTACGATTATGAAATGGGAAGATGGCTGACCCACGACCCATTAGGCATTGTGCCGAATATAAAAGAAAAAAACATTTCTTCTATTTCAGAACATAAAAAGCCAGTCCCAAAATGTTCAGCGAAAAAAATATCACCAGTTCGAGTTCAAACAATGAATCCCCAGAGACAATATACAGACGGATTGAATATATACGAATATGTTAAAAGTAATCCTGTTAATAACTATGACCCAAATGGTTTTGATTGTTATGGTACATGTTATCATATCGGTATCTACTATGTATGTCCCCCACAGACCAATGGCAAGATCGAAAGGTTCCATCGTTCAGCCAAGGAAAAGATATGCCTGCTTACTTATGAATGCCCCAGTGATCTTCATACAGAGATTGAA
>JBAVNP010000108.1:0-6484 GCA_049691175.1 Sedimentisphaerales bacterium | reverse complement strand
GTCGGTATCGCCAACGGCGACGGCTGCGACCCCGATTCCTCAACTTATATGTATTTCTTCAATGATACTTTTAATACCGGCGATGATTGTATCGCGATTAAATCAGGAAAAAATTTGGAAGGTTATAATATCGGAATGCCTTCCGCTCATATCCGAGTTACAAATTGTACTTTTAATTCTGGCCACGGCGCTGTTACCATCGGCAGCGAATCTTCCGGCGGTGTAAATAATGTTTTTGCACAGGATTGCACAGTGAACGGCAACGACAGGGGACTTCGTATGAAAACCTGCCCGGAACGCGGCGGTACTGTTGAAAATATTACGATAAAAGACTGGACAATGACAGGCTGCAAGATAGCGGGAGTCCATATTATTACTAACTATACCAGCAGCGGCGGTACGCCGGCTCCGACTTTGCCTATCTGCCGAAATATAACGGTTGAAAATGTTACTGTCGATTCGACTTCCAAAATAGGATTCGATATCGAAGGGCAGGCAAGTATTCATATAAGCGATATTTTGTTTAAAAACTGCGCTTTTCGCGGGACGACTCAAAATAAACTTATTTATGTCGATGACATGACTTTTACAGGATGTACAATTACGGCAGGTTTCAGCATGAGTAATTGCACAAATATCGTCCAAAACTAAGTAAACGTAAATTTATATAAAGGTATTATATGAAAAGAACATTTTGGCTAATCGGATTCATCGTAATTTTGTCATTCTATACCTCCGGGGCAATAGCGTCCGACTTATATGGCGATTTTATAGATGATAATACAGTGGATATGAATGACCTTCGCTACTTTTGTGAACTTTGGCTGGTAAATGATTACAACCTGACTGCCGGGGTCGATTTGGATGGCGACCATAGAGTCAATTTCAACGAATTTTCCGCATTCGCAGACAACTGGAAGTTGACATATACGCCCAATCCCGCTGCGCCTCAAAATCTGATGGTTCCACCTATGGCTTACGATGATACAACTATTATATTAATCTGGAGCAAGCCCGTTGATTATTCTCAAGTAACTGATTATAGAGTTTATCAAAATGGAACTGCACTTGGACTTTCAGGCAGGTTCGATACAACCAGGGCGAAATTATATTATAATGTTACAGGTTTAACAGCAAACACTACTTACAACTTTACAGTAAAATCTCTAAACTCATCCGGTACTGAAATAGGCACAAGCAACGTTTGCGCTAAAACAACAGCCGCCACACCTGCAGTTTTCTATCCGGAAGATTACGGCGCCGCGGCAGATGGCACAACTAAGGATACCGCCGCAATTCAGGCGGCAATTAACGCCTGCACCGCCGGCGGTAAAGTTCATCTTCGCGCCGGAAAAACATTTTTAAGCGGTTCAATTTTCCTGAAAAGTAATATGACATTACAAATTGATGGGACAATACTTGGCAGCACTAATCCGGCAGATTATCCGTTTACATGTTTGCGTCTTCCATATTATGCTTCCGGAAACAATTATATGGGGTTAGTCAATATCTACTATAATTACAATGACCCTGCCAGTGCCGGCAAGCCCTATGGTTCTATTACTGATGTTCGTATTTGCGGCTCCGGCGTTATTAATGGATGTCAGGGTTACAGTGCATCTAATCCTCATGCTATTACCACCTACCCCTATCTTACCACGCTTGGCTTATCTGAAGTCAGTGCGCAGGGAAGAGACTCTGCTCGCGGTGATTTAGTTGTAATAAAGGGCACAAACAATGTCTATTTAGGCGGACAGCCCGGCCTTGGCAGTTTGACCGTAGTTTATCCTGCTTGTCATACAGTAATTATAAATTACTGCAATGACGTTACTGTGGCCGATGTTAATCTCGATACTTATGACATAAGTAACGCCGATGGCCTTGACCTGGGCAGCAGCGATACCGCTTATGTATTTAATTCAGTTTTTGATACCGGCGATGACTGCATTAATACTGGCGCGGGAGTGGGACAAGAGGGCGTGGACGATAATTGTCCGGACCAGAATATCAGAGTTTTTGATTGCACCACTCTCCGCGGTCATGGAGGATTTGTTATAGGAAGTTACACAGCAGCCTGGGTTCAGGATTGTCTTGTAGAAGATTTACTCATAAATGGAACAGATAAAGGAATACGGCAAAAAACCAGCCAGGGCGGTGGAGGCGGTGGTCGAAGAAATCTCTATAGAGATATTAGAATCGTAAATGTTGTAAATGAGGGGATATTCCTTGATAGTACTTATACGCTGGCGAAGGGTTATACTCCTGCCGCCACTGCCGGACAGTTCAGCGGCAACACATACAAAAATATTTCAGTTAGCTCAACTAAGCAAAGTATTTATATCAATGCGCTAAATCCGCCGGCTCATACCAATAATACTTTCTATAATATTACCGGGAACAAGGCAGCGTATCTCAATTACTGTACAAATAGTACATTTAACTATTGCACTGTTGTAGGAAGCCCCGCCTGGAATTTCGTTAGTGGTACTTGCAGCGGTTTAAGCGGAACTAATAATACCCCTCAGCCTGTCTGGCCGTAAAACAAAGACTGAAATTTGATATTCTAAAATTTCAGTTGCTGTTTGACACATCCGGTTTTACTTTTATAAATTGCAATCCGTTGCCATAAACGGTATTCTTAAATCCAAAAGACTGTTTATAATAACAATTTTTACTCTTAGAAAGGATTGATACATGAGAGTTCTTTCTTGTATTTTAATGTTTGCGGCGGCATTTTTTACACCATGTTTTTCCTGCGGTTCACAAATGATATTATTTTATGACAAACCTGCGGCCCAATGGGTCGAGGCGATACCGATAGGCAACGGCAGAATCGGAGCGATGGTTTTCGGCGGAACTGACAAAGAACTGATTCAGTTCAATGAAGATACTTTCTGGTCCCAGGGCCCTTACGAACAGGTCAATCCAAATGCTCTTGCTGCGCTGCCCCAGGCGAGAAAACTCGTCTTTGAAAACAAGGCGAAAGAAGCACAGGATTTGATTAATCAGAAAATAATGTCTGTTCCTCCGCATCAGGCGGCGTATCAGCCCGCAGGATTATTAAACCTGACTTTCAACGGACATCAGCAGGTTACGGATTATCGCCGTCAGCTCGATTTGAATACCGCTGTAACAACAGTCGAATACAAAGTCGGCGATGTTGCTTATAAAAGACAGATTTTCAGTACGCCGATTGACCAGGTTACTGTTATTTATCTTTCAGCGGATAAACCGGGGATGATAAATTTCACTGCCGATTTCAACGCGGTGCAGGACAAAAAGAAAATTGAAAGTATCGGGGATGATACTCTTGCTCTTGAAGTTTACGGCATACCGTCAAACGGCGTTGAAGGAAAACTCAGATGCCATTCGAGAATAAAAGTTATTGCACAAAAAGGCAAAGTCAGACTTGAGGACAATAAATTGCATATCGAAGGCGCCGACAGTGCCATTCTGTTTTTGGCCTCGGCGACAAATTATGTTAATTATAAAAACGTCAGCGGCAATCCCGAGGCAATCGTTGAAAAACAGCTCAAAGCCGCTTCGAAAAAACCTTTTGAAAAAATATTGTCCGATCAAACAAGCGAATATCAGAAGCTTTTCAATCGTGTCCAGCTTGATTTCGGCACAACTGATGCCGCTAAATTGACAACTGATGCGAGAATAAAAGGTTTTGCCGTAAATGGAGACCCGCAGCTTGTCGCGATGTATTTCCAGTTCGCTCGTTACCTGCTTGTTTCATGTTCAAGGCCGGGCAACCAGCCCGCAAATTTGCAGGGCTTGTGGAACGACAGCGTTAAACCACCGTGGTCGTGCAAATATACAATCAATATTAATACTGAAATGAACTACTGGTTCGCAGAGCCGACAAATCTTTCCGAATGTCATGAACCTTTGTTTGCGATGATAAATGATATTTCCGTTACAGGCCAAAGAACCGCGAAAGTAAATTACGGCGCCGACGGCTGGGTTTGCCATCATAATACCGATTTATGGCGGGCAACAGGCCCGATTGACCCCGCGTTTTATGGATTCTGGCCCAGCGGCGGGGCGTGGCTGTGTCAGCATTTGTGGTATCGCTACGAATACACAGGCGATAAGGAATTTCTTAAAAAATATTATCCGGTTATGAAAGACGCTGCCCGGTTTTTTGTCGATACGCTTGTCGAGCACCCGAAGTATAAATGGCTTGTTACCTGTCCTTCGATGTCGCCTGAAAATGCGATGTTCGACAAGGTCAGCACTTGCGCCGGCCCCACGATGGATATGCAGATTATTCGCGACCTGTTCAATAACTGCATCAAGGCTTCGCAAATACTCGGCATTGACGATGATTTCCGTAAAATTCTCGAGGATAAAATAAGCAAACTTGCCCCGATGCAAATCGGCAAACACGGCCAGTTGCAGGAATGGCTCGAAGACGTTGACGGCCCGGAGACGCATCATCGCCACGTTTCGCATTTATACGGACTTTTTCCGAGCAGCCAGATAAGCAAAGACCAGACGCCTGAACTTTTCGCTGCCGCACGCAAATCTCTTGAGATGCGGGGCGACGGTGGCACGGGCTGGTCAATGGCATGGAAAGTTAATTTCTGGGCAAGACTGCAGGACGGTGACCATTCATATACAATGCTGACAAATCTTATTTCAACCGGCACATATCCCAATATGTTCGATGCTCATCCGCCATTTCAGATTGACGGCAATTTCGGCGGAGCAAGCGGAATCACAGAAATGCTGATGCAGTCTTACTCGAAAATTGACGGTAAGAATCTTTCAGGTGAGATTTATATATTGCCTGCTCTGCCGTCTGCTTTGCCGAACGGTTCTGTAAAAGGCCTTCGTGCCCGCGGCGGATTCGAACTAAATATCGAATGGAAAGATGGAAAATTAACAAATGCGGGAATAAAATCTCTTCTCGGCAATAATTTAAAAATCTGTTATAACGATAAAAAGATTGAAACTAAAACCGTTAAAGGTAAAACATATGTTTATAATGAAAATATGGAACTGGTAAAATGAAACAGATATTAATGCTTATTTGTTTTATGACGTTATCTGCTGCGTTCGGTGCTGAGCAGCCGCAGGACACGAATAAAAATGTAAACCTGACTATATCGGATAGCAATTCAGGGATTGTCAAAAAGTATGTCGATATCGGCGACGCCTATGTTTATTATGAAATAGCCGGCGAGGGTGCGCCGGTGATTTTGATTCACGCTCACTCGGTCGATTGCCAAATGTGGGATACCCAGTTTTTGGAACTTGCCAAACATTATAAAGTTATTCGTTACGACCTTCGCGGCTATGGCAAAACTGACAGGCCTGTTGGCGGCGAAAAATTTTCGCACGCGGAAGATTTACATAAATTAATGTATTTTCTGGGTATTCAAAAAGCTCATCTTGTAGGTTTATCACTTGGCGCCGATGTTGCTGTTGATTTTCTCGCGCTATATCCCAGGCAAACCCTGTCGTTAACGGTTAGTAACTGGTCCGGCTGGCAGGTCTTGCATATAGAACCATTGCAGAAACTTGACCCGCCGGCTGCGGTACAGCTTAAAAACAAAAAGCCTGATGTGCCTGTTCTTGTCTTGATAGGCGAGCGTGATTCAGACAGGAGTATCCGTTCGTCTAAGACTCTTTTAAAAATTCTGCCGAAGGCACGGAAGGTATATCTTGAAAATGCCGGCCATTTCTCAAATATGGAAACGCCCCAGGCGTTTAATAAGGCTCTGATGGATTTTCTTTCATCAGTAAAATAATAAGCTGTTTATAAAAATGCTGTTATAGTGAGTAACGTGATACTGACTAAATATCGCAGTTTTTGGATTTGTGCAGCTTTAACGTTTGGCATCATAGCTGTTTTTTATCGGGTGCACAGCTTCGAATTCGTTAATTACGATGACCCCGTTTATGTTTGTACAAACTCTAATATCCAGGCAGGTTTCACGCTTAAAGCCATTAAATGGGCCTTGACTACCGGCCATACAGGCTACTGGCATTCTCTTACGTGGTTATCTCTCATGCTTGATTATCAGTTTTTCAAGGGCTGGGCCGGCGGATATCACATAGTAAATGTTTTGTTTCACATTTTAAATACACTTATTTTATTCTATGTCTTGATGCGGATGACCGGCGCAGTATGGCCCAGCGCATTTGTCGCCGCTGCTTTTGCCCTTCACCCTCTGCACGTTGAATCTGTTGCCTGGGTTTCCGAACGCAAGGATGTTTTAAGCACTTTTTTCTGGCTTCTTACGATGTGGGCCTATGTTCGTTACACCGTCCAGCCAAAGATTGGCAGATATCTTTTGGTAGTTTTATTTTTTGCTCTCGGTCTGATGTCGAAGCCTATGCTGGTTACTTTGCCGTTTGTGCTTTTGCTCTTGGATTACTGGCCATTGGAAAGATTTGATACGAAGCGTCCATTAACGTTGCTTATCGAGAAGATTCCGCTATTTGTAATGGTTTTGGCATCATCCATAGT
>JBAVNP010000107.1:0-2522 GCA_049691175.1 Sedimentisphaerales bacterium | reverse complement strand
CAAGCGGTTCGATGTCAACAGTGATAGTAGTGCCGCGGCCGGTAGTACCAAGCTTGTAGACTCGGCACAGGAGACTATAATGAGTTGGACCTGTCCCAGCGCCAATCGACTATCCCACTCAGCAGCGGCATTTATACCGGCATCGCATATCATTGCCGGCTATGTCAATGAGCCTAACAACACACCAATTGAAGGCGCGTTAATTTCGACAGATGCCAACGGCGGCTACGACATAACCGATTCTAATGGCTGCTATAAAATATGGGTGCCCCACAAATGGTCAGGCACTGTCATACCAACAAAAAATGGACTTCCGTTCGTCCCTTCTGAACGAACATATAACAACGTAATTACTAATTTATTCGGTCAGAATTATAAAGACATCAGTAATTATGATCTTGATGGTGATGGACTTATCGGCTGGGGTGATGTTGCGGTAATACATGAAAACTGGCTTGAGGACGGTCCAAATGTTCCAGGCGATATTCACAAGGATGAGCGGAACACCGTTGACTTTCTGGACTTCGCCGACTTTGCTGCAGCATGGTAAGTATGATTTGAAAAATCAAAAGCAAAGGTATCTGAAAAGCCTTTTATTATCGGGCCTTAAAAAAGAAAAAAACTCTTTTGTCTCAAATCCTGCCTCCATCTTAATACGGGGGAGAAATGAGTCGATAAATTCTCACATAAGAGTTTGACCATTCGCTTTCGGTAATCAATATGATGCGGAAAAACCAGCAGAGTAAATATCTTTTGTTTCTGACAAAAAACGGAAGTTCCCGCGTTTTTTACGCAGGAATTCTTTTTTTTGTATGTTATGTTTCCGGACTCTGTTTTGCCGGTCATACAAATGATATAATGCTGACCGGCTACTGGCCGCCGACAAACGAAATGCTTCGTAAATTCAGTACTGACCCAAATCATAATCCCGGCAGTTGGGCGGGAGGAAATTGGGAAGGTCGCGGATATAATATCTACGCCTACTTTCCAGAGTTTCCGGGCGGCACAGGAAGCAATCCAAAGGGCAACGGCGATTTCGAGATTGATTATCAGGATGTCGGTTCATGGTCACCGCCGGCCGCGCCCACCGGCGATTTTTGGCGCATTACCAGCACAGTTCACCCTGTGGCAATTATGAGTTTCGGACAGGGAGCAGGGCCATGGGAAATGGAATTTAACGCCAGAAACCTGCCATCATCAACGTGGAGCAACGACTATTTGAGCCCGCTTAAACCAACTCCGGCACCACCTGATACCACCCAGCCTTCGGGATACGTGAGACATTCTTCTTTGCCTATAGAGGCTATTATCAATGCCGTCAATAGTTCCGGTTCAGGCATAAATGCATGGGCTGATTGGGATGTGGACCCGGGACATTTCTTATGTGAGTATATGGCATATCATGACGGCTGGTATCAAAACCTTCACAGTGACCCTTGCGACCAATACTATTGCGTTGCGGCCGGTTTTACCCATCTTGCCGCCGGTGTAAGTCCAAGCAATGGAACCGCAGGCGTTGAAGCTGCTTTGCGTGCGCTGATTAGCTATCTTGATTCTCAACTTATACAGTACACCATTTCCGGCACCGTAACAGCCGGCGGCTCACCGCTGGCTGGTGTAACAATGTGCGGTCTGCCAGATAATCCCGTTACCAACAGCAGCGGAGTATATACCGCACAAGTCGGTGGAGGCTGGTCCGGCACAGTAACTCCGCTAAAATCCGGCTATGCGTTTACACAAAAAACTTATAGCAATGTAATCGCTAACCAATCGGCTCAAGACTATACGGCTTCTGCTGCTGCGGCCGATACCATCGTATTCGATGCTGTTAGTTCTTATGACACCAACAGCACTGCCGGCACTACACTAAGCTGGTCACACACAGTAGGCAGTGGCAATAACCGCGTTTTAGTAGTGAGTGTTGTTACTGAAGACAGCACCGCAGTTGACCAGATAATAAACAGTGTCAAATTTAACGGCGTCAATATGACACCCATATCGGGTTCGACCAAAAGCCGAACTGTTTACAGCAGTTCATCCTATAGCAGCACTTTACGAACTGATTTGTATTATATGCTGAATCCGCCTGTCGGCACTTATACGGTTCTTGTTACTTATAATGGCAGCGTTAGTTATCGTGCCGGCGGCGCTATTTCGCTCAGGAATGTAAAACAGCAAATCCCTGAAGCGGTTATCGCTAGCTCGGCAACCTCAGCTTCCATTTCTACCGGTATTAATGTCCCCAACACTGGAGCATGGATTGTAGATGTGGTGGGTCATAGCAATAGTGGTACATTTACAAGTTCAACATCAACTGAAAGATGGGATAGAAACAGCGGAAATCATACAGGCGCAGGTGCCACTAAGGCAGTGGCATCGGCTGGTTCAAATACAATGAGTTGGACTTTCAGCGGCAGCAGCGGCGCTATAGTCCATTCATTAGCGGCCTTTGCACCTTCAGAAACAATTGCAGTAGAGCAGAGGTCATTGACAACTTCTGCTTCAAACGGCGGCACTGTAAC
>JBAVNP010000106.1:0-4960 GCA_049691175.1 Sedimentisphaerales bacterium | reverse complement strand
CGACAATGAGATAAACACGCGCCGCAGCCGATACAGTCCTGAGAGCGGATCACGGCCTTGTGTCCGGCGTGAAAATCATGGCGTTCCTTAATCTGCGGCGATAAAACCAGGTGTAAATCGGCGGCATCAACGTCACAATCCGCAACCACGGCCTTTTGTGCCAATGATGCAAATGCCGCTGCGATACTGGTTTTGCCCGTCCCGCCTTTGCCGCTTATTACGACCAATTCCTTCATAATATGAATTTTCCTTTGCGTTCCTGATGTTTGCTAAATGCAGGAACCTGATTCACTGCTCTTTCTTTTTTCATTTTTCTTGTTTGATTCAAAGAACTTCTCCCTCCACCACAAAAAATGCCCCCAGGGGTTCTCAAGTCTGTATTTGCTATCTTCTGGCACACCCGGCCAGGAGTTAATTTCTTCCAGTATTTTCCCACAGGGTTTATCAAAAGCTAACAGCTCATAAGCACATTTAATCAGGACGAATCTTTTATTTGCTTCAGGCGTATTCCCGTTATGGTCTGGATGATATTTAGTGGCGGCTTTTCTATAAGCTTTCTTTAACTCATTCTTATCTGCCGATTCACTAACATCAAGAATTCTGCCGGCAGCTTTGCGTGCTTCCAGGTCCTTGGTTATTTTTTCCATAAAATCAGGGTCATGCTTCATTTGCTGTTTCCAGAATTCTTTATATCTTCATATAATTTCAAAAATTTCTGTTTATAATCAGGCATTGCTTCCACTATCATCACGCCTCGTGAATAGCTTTCGGCAATCTTTCTGTCATTTGGTATTTGAATAAGCACTTCAATGTTTTCCTGCTGACAGTACCGCACTACCGCATCATTCCCGATGTTGCTCCTGTTTATTGCCACGGCAAACAGCATTTTCAACTGGCGTACCATACCCACTGCCAGCGCCAAATCGTTGAGGCCAAAAGGAGTAGGTTCGGTAACAAGCAGAACAAAATCACTGCCCTTTATCGCTTCGATTACAGGACAGGATGTGCCGGGTGGGGCATCTATGATGTTAATCACATCTTTTTGTATTCTTTTTTTAATATGTCTAATCAATGCGGGTGTTTGGATAGCGCCTATATCGAGTCTGCCATGGCCAAAATATATTCCATTTGATTTACCGAATTCAGCTATTCCTATTTTGCGTTGCTTTTCAGTAATAGCTCCTTGGGGGCAGATTGCCATACACCCGCCGCATGAATGGCATAAGTTCTCAAAAACAAGAACAGAGCCTTTTAAGCTAAGGATTGCACTGTATTGACAAAGACGCCCGCATTTGCCGCAACCTGTGCATTTACTCTGATTGACTTCTGGCACTCCTACAGTAACATCCTCCGTAATCTCAATGTCCGGCTTTAAGAAAATATGTCCGTTAGGTTCTTCCGCATCACAATCAATATATTGAACCTGTTGGCCGACACTCGACAGCGACATTGCCAGATTCGTCGATATTGTGGTTTTGCCTGTACCGCCCTTTCCACTTGCCACTGAAATAATCATAGACCTTAAATAAGCCCCTTTCCGACTATAAGAACACACTGATACACGCTCTTTGCCGTTTTAATTGAGAAACCTTTTTTCGTAAGATACGATTCAATGTCCAAAAGCGTTGTCTTGTTCACTTCATGTGCTTTACCTTCAAGGGCGTGGATTTTGCCCATAATAGTGAAACCCTCCTCTGTAAAATCACTCAGGACGAGTTTGCCTTTTTGCGAAAGAAGCCGGGTTAATTCATCTATGACCTTATAGGGATTTTGCAGATGATGCAAGGTGTTGACAGAAAAGATTACATCGGAGCTTCCATCAGCAAAACTTGTGTGCTCGGCATTTTCGAGCCTAAAATCGACATACTTGTCAAGGTTGAAATAAGCTAAATTAAGTTTTGCCAAACGCAGTTCTTCCTGCGAAATATCAAAGGCAACAAATGAATATCCCTGTTTTGCCAAAGCGAGCGCAAAATGCCCCTTGCCGGTCCCTGCTTCCAGAATTTTCCCAAAGAGAGGCTTTGCTTGTTCCAGGACAAAATTCCTTTCCTTGTCGATGTCATAGCCAAAACCTATATAAAGCTTTTTTCTTTCAAGATACCTTTGATGATTTTCAAGCATTTCATTATCCAGCATATACTTCCTCACAACCTTAAAACCCTAAAACCATCATTGCAGCACTAACTAATAAACCCGCAATGAATGCAATGCTTTTTATAATCAAAAAATCCTTCCGTGAATGGGCCAGCATTGGAAGCAAGCCATGTCCATCCTGCACAATTGAACTGCCGACAAGCACACTCAAAGGCACTGTGCCTTGAACGTAAAGCGTTACAAATAAAAGATGCGGTCCTGATTCAGGGATAATCCCAACAAGGCATGCTATAACCAGCACAATCCACTTGCCTTTCTGTATCATCGGACCAAGGTCTAACCGCTCAGTAATAAAATACATAATTACAAGTGCTCCCAGAGTCCACATGAATATCTTGGGCGCATGACGCAGAGCTATATGACGCCATAAGTGATCTTCCAAAAAATGGTCATTTGTAGTAGCCGTTATGACCAGCGAGGCCGCAATTGTCATTATCAATGTATAGCGAAGCCACGCAGGCATATCTCCGCCTAAAGTTCCGCTTAGTATTAAGATTATGATAATAATCAGTATCGATACTAATAAGAAACGAGCCATTGAGCAGTTTCGCCATTGCTGTACAAACTGATGAAAAGAAAATCTGCTGCATTGCTGGTCGGGATGAATGTCGATACCTTTTAAGCAATTCACGGATTTATTCTTCGGCTTATAAAAGAAATCTACGATTACACCAGTCAAGATGCCGCAGATACTAATGCCAATTCCCATGAACAATGCTGTTTTGGGAGCCAAAGCCAAAAGCACAAATTGCTCATCGCCAAAAGTTGCAATAGCCGCCGCAATCATTGCCCCCAGGCTTAACATTCCGTGTGAATACATTGTAAATACAACAAAAGTTCCTAAGCATCCCGGCGATGCTCCCAGCAGTGTTGCAACGAGATACTGCTTCCATCGGCTGCCAAGCAGTATTTTTTGCCACAGACTGCCGGCTACTGCGTTAAGATATTCAATCAGCAGCATCATTACAAAAACAAACGTTGTTATAATGCAGGTCGTCTGGAATATCTGGAATATTTTTATCATAAGCTATCAGTCATTAAAGCCGAAGTTTCATAATCACAAATCAAAACACCATTAAGGTGGTCTATCTCATGCTGAAGTACCCGGGCAAAAATACCAGCAGCCGATACGCTCATTTCGTTGCCTTTGACATTCATTCCTTTAACCTCAATTGCCCGTCGTCGCTTAACATTTACTGATTTTCCCGGCAAACTGAGACATCTTTCTTCCAACCAGTCCCACTCAGCAGCATACACAATTTGTGGATTTACTATGCAAATCTGATAATTACTCACCTCGGCAACAATAATTCGTCGGGACAGTCCAATTTACGGTGCGGCCAGACCGATACCATTATTTTTTCGCATAAAATTCAACATCCAGCTTGCAAGAAGTTGTATATCATTGCCAAATGCTTCTACAGGGCATGCCACTTGACACAGTACTTGACTGCCCGGATATATTTCCAACCGCAAAGGATTTTTGATTGTTTTACTTATGTCGTTTTTGCTGTTATCAATTGTTATTTTCATAACAAAGACAGCTCCTTATCCGTATTGATATTATCCCAATCAAATTTATCTATTTTAATCCAGCCGCTTTGCGGCAAAGAATCAAAACAAACCGGTTTGGGATTGCACCATCTTTTTCCAGGAGAAAACTGCCATTTGGTATAACGATTCATTGGCAAAGTAGTTTTATCTATTCGGTAACCATTAGGATGAAAACCAATATCAATTTCATCAGGCCGAAATGTAATATCCATAATTGCCTCCCTGCATATTTGCACTGAATTATCTGTTGACTCTTTTATAAATTCTTCTTTACGTAACTCATTGGGAAATACTTGCCGGGGCAGCTTGTATTTGTGCTATGGCCTGGGGTCGTATTATGGCCATAGATTCTGCTGGCCGGTATATCGTATCTTTCTGAAAGAAAACGCACGAGTTTCATAAGTGAGGTCATCTGGCTGCCGGATGGTCTTGAATTATTGAAGTTGCCTATAAGGCATATTCCGATTGCTTTTTCGTTGGCCCAGTTTGACGAATCAGTTTTACAGTGTGCTCTGGTTCGTTGCTGCGTCCAGCGGAAAGTGTTTTCGACCCGGCCATTACCAATGCCTGCGCCATTGCCTATTACGAAGTCATATCCAATACCATCCCAGCCATTATTATTGCGATGGTAATCGTCTATCGAAGCAACGCTGCCGGTTTCAGTTGCTGAATGATGAATTACGATAGCCTTCCAGTTTCTTTCGTAGCTGCATGAAGGCACCCATGGTGAATATGAGGCAGTAGATTTATATATTTTACTGCTTTCTGCTTTACGGGATTTTTGATACATCTGCGTCGTCTGCAATTCATCTGTAGATGTTTTTGAGCTGTGATGAAGTGACGGCACAATGCCGGTAATTTGAGGTGTGTAGGATTCCTCGCCTGCACAACCAATGAGTAAAACAGCAATAGTTGGAACATAAGCTGCAATGGTAAAAGCTATAATTTTTTTAAACACAAGTAAACTCCATAATGCAAGACTTGTTTTCAAATACCGGCATTTTACAACTCATCTTTGCCTAAAAGGCTGTTTTTCCAGCAAAGGTCAACTGTCAGCTTTTTTCAGTTTGTCTATTATTTCCTGAATTTCTTCAGCGCCTTTGTCATATAGTTTTTGCTCATCAGGAGCCAGTTCGTGCAGAAGCCGTAAAAATTCGCCGGCATGAACACGCTCTTCATCCGCTATATCTGCAAGCACATCTTTGGCCAACTTATTGTCTGTGGACTCCGCTAACTGCATATACAACTGGAT
>JBAVNP010000105.1:0-6730 GCA_049691175.1 Sedimentisphaerales bacterium | reverse complement strand
AGTCTGCATCCGGTATTGCCGCTGATACTATAAGCAGCCGTTACGACAGCGGCGGTCATAACATCGCGATGGACCTGCTGACCGGCATCGGGGCGGGAATTTATGAAGAGTTGTTTTTCAGGCTGCTTCTCATAAGTCTTTCGATGATGTTTTTTGAAACAATACTTGGCGTCCGCAGAATGAGGGCCATAATTATATCTGTGATTATTTCTTCGATTCTTTTCAGTCTTCATCATCATTTTGTGTTTATCAACGGTCAATTTGCCGTGTCAGAAAAATTCACTGTGATTCCTTTTGCTTTTCGAACCATTGCGGGGGTTTTCTTTGCCGTTATTTTCGCCGCTCGCGGTTTTGGCATCACAGCCGGCACCCACGCTTTTTACGATATAATCGCCACATTGCTCAATGCCTGGATGTTTGGATAGCGCCGAAAATCCGAAAATAATTGCACCTCTCGGCTTTTTATTGAAAAAAGCGATTTTTTTTTCAAATCTTTATTCCAGCCTGTTTATGGACTTGTGTTATAATCGTCCTATAATGCCGCAAAACTGCATTATCAGTATTGATAACGGCCTTGAATTGGAAGGCTGTTTATGGTAGAATAACGTCATAAGAAGTAACCAGCTTTTTAATATCTTAGATGGGTTTTAAATGGAAATTCCGAACACAAATGTTGTTGTCAGCGAACTGACCTTCACTCTTTATCAAAGGCCTCTTCACCCGGAGCTTTTCAGCATTTATGAAAAGCGTACCATAAAGACTGACAAGTATGAAGCGCTGATTTGGGCGACCGGCGGCTCGCACGTAGTAAGTGTTTTCACAAATGACCTTTGTCTTTCGGAATTGATAAGCACGCCGACGCAGCCTCTGCCGCGCCGCGGCCTGATTGAAAGATTCAGATTCAGCGGCCAGAGAAATCACAAATGCACCCTTGCCAAGGGCCTTAGCTATATGACCGATTTTCAGGTCGAAAAAATGAGTCCCAATCTTTATCGTCAAAGCCATACCGACCTTGAGAGATTTGCCCGCAACCACGGTATATTCGTGAAATTCCCCAAACTCGCCATCGGCGGTCTTGAGCCTTTCAGCTATATAGACTTCGAGGCAAGAAAAGACGAACTGCATATTCACGCGTTCCACGCATATCCCGACCAGGTAACAATCATAAAGACTCAGTCCCTGTTTGATATGCACTAATATTCGAAATTCTAAATCCGAATATCGAAATCCGAAACAATATCAAATGTTCAAAATTCAAATTCTCTAAACACGCTGGGGTAAAGATTGACTAATCAGCCCTGTCTCTTTATACTGCTCTGCGGTTAATTGCGGAGTTTTTTTTATGCCCAGATGGATTAGTCTTGCGGGTCTGTTCGTAATGGCCTTTCTGGCCTGGCTGCTTTCTGATAACAAGAGAAAGATGAACTGGCGGCTGATTATCAGCGGCATTATTTTACAATTCGCACTTGCGCTTATCATCCTGCATACCGTTCCCGGCCAGTTTGTTTTTGACGGCGTAAGAATCCTTATAACAAAACTTATTAGTTTTTCCGGGGCAGGGTCTGAATTCGTTTTCGGGGCGACTTTCAAAGAACATTTTTTTGCGTTTTCCGTTCTGCCGACCATAATTTTTGTATCTTCCCTTATGACAGTTCTTTTCTATCTTGGCATTTTACAAAAAATTGTTGAGTTTATGGCAAAGATTATGGTCTATATTATGGATGCCGCAGGCTCGGAATCGCTTGCTACGGCGGCAAACGTTTTTATGGGGATGGCTGAAGCGCCGCTGGTAATAAGGCCTTATATAAGAACAATGACACGCTCGGAAATTATGGCAATGATGACAGGCGGAATGGCTACAATTTCCGGCGCAACGCTGGCGGCCTATACGGGCTTTGGCGCAGATGCCGGACATCTGCTTACAGCCTCGATAATATCCGCTCCTGCCGCACTGGTTATCGCAAAGGTAATGGTTCCGGAAACTGAATCGTCGCAGACCAAGGGCGTAGTAAAGATTAAAATTCCAAAACAGGATGTCAATGTTCTCGATGCCGCCTGTCGTGGCGCTGTCGATGGCGCAAAACTGGCAATCAATATCGCGGCAGTGCTGATTTGCTTTATAGCATTTGTCGCTCTTGTTAACTGGCTGTTTTCATTTCTGCCGCACTTTCACAATCAGCCGTTTACGCTCGAAAGAATCCTCGGCTGGTTCTGCTCGCCGATGGCGTGGATTATGGGCGTGGAATGGAAAGATGCCTCGATAGTCGGCGCTCTTTTGGGCAAAAGAACGGTGCTTAACGAATTTATCGCTTATCTTGACCTTGTCAAATTCAAGGATGTTATTTCTCCCCGTTCATTTACGATAGCGACTTACGCCCTTTGCGGCTTTGCCAATTTCGGCTCAATCGCGATTTTGATAGGAGGTTTGAGCACTCTTGTGCCTGAAAGACGGGTTGATTTTGCGACGCTTGGCTTTAAATCTATGATAGCGGGAATGCTTGCCTGTTTTATGACCGCCACAATCGCAGGAGTGCTAATTTAAGGCTCTGCCGGCGGCGAAGGCCTTTTTGTTTAGCTCGACATATTTCTTTTCAACTACCGTTTCAATCGCTTTTTGCCAGCAGTCAATTGGTAAGTCGAGATGATTTGACATCGCACCGAGTAAAACGGTATTTGCAGCCCTTATGTTGCCGGACTGGACAGCTATTTTTGCGGCGTCTATAAAAACAAATTTTTTGAAAACATCTTCGAGCATCTGCCTGACGTTCTGCGGATATTTCGCTATACCAGATGAAACTGTGACAGGAATAATCGCCTGTGAGCTTACAACGGCAACGCCGTCAGGAGAAAGATAATCGCTGAATCGCAAAGCTTCGATTTGCTCAAGTGCGACAAGCACTTTTGCCGTTCCCTTTGCGACAAGAGGACTGAAAACTTTTTTGCCGTAGCGAATCTGGCCGATTACGGACCCGCCTCGCTGTGCCATTCCGTGAACCTCGTTTGTCTTTACGTCGAACCCTGCCAGCATCGCGGCTTTTGCGGTTATTTCGCTTGCCAGGAGAATTCCCTGGCCGCCCACGCCAGCAAGAACAATACTTATGACTTGTCCATCACTCATAGCTGCTCCTTCTCGTCAATGGGGCTTATCGCATCAAAAGGACAAATCTGCTCGCACAGGCCGCAGCCGCTGCAAAGCAGCTCGTTTATCGCCGGTTTTTCGCCTGTGCCGTCAATTGCAGGGCAGCCGAGTTTGAGACACATCCCGCAGTTTTTGCAAACCAGCTTATCTATCCGGCGGATTATACCGACCCTTTTTCTTTCTCTTAACGGACAGGGTGCGTAAGAAACAATCAGCGAAGAGACATTCGAATTCAATTCTTCTTCAATAATTTTCTGAGTTTTTTCGGCGTCATACGGGTCGATGGTAACAACTCTTTCTATTCCGCAGGCCTTGCCGATTTGTTCTATTGAGATTGCCTTTGTGGTTTCGCCCATAAGTGTTCTGCCCGTGCCGGGGTGCTCCTGATGGCCTGTCATCGCCGTTGTTCTGTTATCGACAACAATTATAGTTGCCTTGCCCTTGTTGTAAGCGATATCGAGCAGGCCTGTTATGCCGGAATGGAAAAATGTCGAATCGCCGACGATACCGACGACCTTTTGTTTTTCACCGGCCTTGTCGAGGCCGTGTGCCATTGATATGCCTGCCCCCATACACAGGATTGAATCGAGTCTGTTCAAAGGTTTAAAGGTGCCGAGGCTGTAGCAGCCGATATCGCCTGTTACGATTACGTCCTGTTTTGAAAGTGCCAGAAAGATTCCCCTGTGCGGACAGCCGGGGCATAACACCGGCGGCCTTGCAGGAAGCTGGTCGAGATATTTTGGTGTTTTTTCTTCAGGCAATTGTTTGCCTTCCATTTTTGCGCGGGATTTCTGCAGTGTCGAGATTGAAAGTTCTCCTATGCCCGGCACAAACTCCCTGCCGATGCAGTTTATTCCGAGCGAACGGACGTGTTCCTCGAGAATATCGTCAAGCTCTTCGACTACTAAAACTTTTTTTACGCCGGCGGCGAATTCCTTTATGAGTTTGTCCGGGAAAGGATATGAAAAACCAAGTTTGAGAACTGACGCATCCGGCCAGACCTCGCGGACATACTGATATGAAATTGAGGCGGTTATAATGCCGAGTGATTTATCCCGCCATTTGATTTTGTTAAGTGCGCTTTTGTTGACTTCCTCGAAAAGTTCCTTTAAACGCCCCTCCATTTTATTCCGCATCTCTCTGGCGTAAAGCGGCACGGTTACGAACCGGGGCGGATTTTTTTCAAAAGCTATTTTCTTTGGATTTTCCTTTCTATCGGCGGTTTCCACGATGCTGCACGAATGGCTTACCCTTGTAGTTGAGCGGAGGATTGTCGGCGTCTTGTATTTTTCGGATATTTCCAGAGCCTTGATGAGAAATTCCTTTGCCTCGCTGCTGTCTGAAGGCTCGAACATCGGCACTTTTGCAAATCGCGCATAATGCCGGCTGTCCTGTTCATTTTGCGATGAATGCATTCCGGGGTCATCCGCGACACAGCATACAAAGCCGCCTTCTACGCCGATGTAGCTTAATGTCATCAATGGGTCCGCTGCGACATTAAGGCCGACGTGTTTCATAGTTACTATCGCTCTTGCACCCGCCCAGGCGGCTGCGGCGGCGGCTTCAAACGCTACTTTTTCATTGGGTGACCATTCGCAATAGATATGCTTTTTATATTGAACAATGTTTTCGAGAATTTCCGTGGAAGGCGTGCCTGGATAACCCGATGCGAATGTTACGCCTGCTTCATACGCTCCGCGGGCGATAGCCTCGTTGCCTGACATTAGCTGTGCCAAATGAATGCCTCACTCCAAAATCAAAACTGGAAAATGGGATTTTTCTAAAAGATTTTTACCTGTATGCCTTTCTCGCTGGTTTTGTCGAGGGTCTTTGTTAATTTCCCAAGTGCCGCCTTCAGTTCTTCGCTGCTGTCAACCAGATTATTGTAAAGTTTGTCGTCATTGATAAGTTTTCCTACGGTGCCTTCGCCGCTGTTGATTTTGTTAATCGTCCTGCGCAGCTCGATGAGCGTTTCGCCAAGCTCTTCGCTGGTCTGCGTAACCGAATCTGAAACGGAGACAAGCTTTTCTTTGCCTGTCTGCGAAAACTCTTTTATCTGCTGAAGCGTTGTAATGGATTCTTCCGTAGCCTTTGAGAGATTTGCAAGTGACTTTTTAAGGTTCTGCTGATTGTTGGCGTCTCCGACTACAATATTAAGATTATCAACCAGCGTTGAAACCTTTGTAAAAAACGTATCGATTTTATCCTGCAGTTCTTCCGGCAGCAGTTCGCTTCCTCCGCCGCTTTCGCCCTGAAGGGTCATCCCATTCTCTAAATATTGCGGTTTGAGGTTGGCAATTTGCTCCGCCGTCATTGGCGAAGAGGTAAGCTCAATATAACTGCTGCCCATTCCGCGTTTGCCGAGCTTGATTTTCACATTGGCGGGAATGTTTGAGTATTTTCGGTCTATCGCCATTTCTACTCCGACTTGGTGAATGAATCTGCCGTTTTTATCCTGCAGCGGCATCGGCGGCGTAACGTTCGTTACAAGACCTATTTGATAGCCGCAATATCTTACGGGTGTGTTTTCCTGAACGCCCGGCGCAAATGGAAAGTTGACATTTACCGTATAGGATGTGAATTTAGTTACCGCTACCGGCAGTTCGCCGAAGAGAAAAACCATATAGGCGAAAACAAGAACGCCGACAATTACAAAAGCGCCGACAATCATATTTCGTTTATTCTGTATATAATCATAATCGCTCATTTTGCTGCTCCTTAAATATCCTGTCTGCCTTCGAGAAAGAGTTCCCGTATCGCACGAAGCGGATAACCGGATTTATTAAGTTTTTTTATAAGTTTTATTCTCTCGACGGTCCGTCCGTCGAAAAGTCTTCTTTTCGTTTTACTCACGGCTGTCGGTTTTACAAGTCCGACCATTATATAATATTGCAATGACTGAGTCGAAATACCTGCCTGACCGGCAGTTTGTCCTATAGACATTAACTTTTCTTTTGCTTTCATAGTCAACAATTTTTTTTGTCTGCATCAGGCGAATCAAAACCGGCAGGGCTGAAGGGATGGCATCGCAAAATTCGTCTTACCGCCATATAACCGCCTTTGACTGCGCCGAACTGCCGTACCGCTTCGATAGCATATTCACTGCAGCTCGGCACAAACCTGCATTGGCCGCCAAGGAACAACCCAAGGCTCGATTGATAAAGCCTGATTGCGAGAATAACCGTCTCTCTGACGAGATTATTTATTATGTCTTTTTTCAAAAAGCCGCTGTCCCTTCTCAGCAAGTTCTATAAAGCTTTGCCTGACTTGGTTTAAAGTGATTTTCTTTATCCCGTTAGAGGTAGACCGCCTATGGTTCGTCAAGCCTAAGGCTTTACCTCTAACGGGATTTATATCAGAACGGGACCATTTCGACAACATCGGAGAATAGATTAAAAGATAATCAAAGCCGGCCGCAATCTCGTTTTGGCTCAAACGGAATGCCTCTCTGGCAAGCCTTTTGAGTCTGTTTCGGAGAAATGCGGGAGCGGTTTTTGCGCTTACCGAAGCGGCAAATCTTGACCTTGAGGTGCTGTTAGGAGCCATATATAAAGTCATTAACTTGTTTTTTGAAAATAACTTATGTTCCAA
>JBAVNP010000104.1:0-2779 GCA_049691175.1 Sedimentisphaerales bacterium | reverse complement strand
CTAACAGATAAGGCTTCGTGTGGTCTTTTTTGAGACCCAACATGAAGCCGCGGTTGCACTAAATCCCTGCCGATGCTCATCAGAGAGAACTTATTACTATGGGGATTCAATATTTTAAATCTCTTTTGGAGTGAAGTCGAAGTATCATTTCTTAGCCAATAATGGCTTGACAAATACTACGACCCTGATTTTACAAGGCTGTGGGGAACAGCCTTATCAGGATTTTTTGACTTTGATGCAATAGTTTATCATGTCCTTCTCAGAACGGCTTCAATGATTATCTACAATTTAACAAAGTATTCAACTGGTGCAGCCAGAGGCAGTGGCGGTGGACGTGGGCCAAAGAACATCTCTATGGTTAACATATGACCTTTGCCACACTGCGGACATATATCAGGATCGTATTTAAGGTGTTCCTTGCAAACTTCCTTCCAGTGCTTCTTTTCTCTGACCTCTGGGGTATTTATACCAAAAGCCTGTTGAAGCTCACGAAGCTCTTGGCGACGTTTAGTGGAAAGCAATCCATAATGACGGATACGTACAAATTTTTTAGGAAGTATGTGCATGCAAAAACGTCTGAGGAACTCTGCCCCTTCAAGTGGCATGACTTTTTCTTTGTCGTCGCGGTAATCGCGCCACCTAAAACTTACACCCGTTTCATCCACGTTTAACAATCGATGATTGCCTATTGCTACTTTATGAGTGTATCTGCCCAAATATTCAATTACATGCTCCGCTCCGGAAAATGGCTCCTTGGAGTAAACGACCCAATCGGTTTTGTACAAGTCATTAATAAACTTCTTCGATTGTGGCAACTTCTTTTGCAGGGCGCTTATAAACTTTCCCCTAAAGACTCTGGAAAGGTTCTCTACCCTGAACAAAAACACCTTCCCATTTTCAGAGGTACTTACTTGTTTCCACTGCCCTTTGAAGTTGATTCCACCACCGGGAACAACACAATGAATATGCGGGTGCAGGCTCAGATTCTGTCCCCATGTATGCAATATGGCTACCATGCCTGTTTCTGCATGCAACTTTGTGTAGGAGAACTGAGCTATGGTTTCCCATGTACTGGTAAACAGCAGGTTATAAAGATCTGCCGGATGCTCAATAAACAGACCATTGAGTTTATCAGGTACTGTAAAAACAACATGAAAATATGGGACCGGAAGCAGATCCTGCTTGCGATCTTCCACCCATGCTTCACGCTGAGTGTTCTGGCACTTGGGACAATGACGGTTACGGCAAGAGTTATAACTGATACGGATATGACCGCACTCATCGCATTTGTCAACATGTCCGCCCAATGACGATGTACGACAACGCTTTAATGCACTCAAAGTTCGCTTCACATAGATGTTCGGTGAATGCTTCTCTTCAAATTCCTCCCCAAACCGATCGATTATCTGAGCCAGCTCATATCTGGGCTTCAACCCTTATTATACAACCTGTCAATAGGGCTGAACAGGTTGATCCGGTTAGATTGTGCTACATGAAGATAAATCATGGTGGTTTCAATGCGTCCATGACCCAGCAGCTCCTTGATCGAGACTATGTCCATACCAAACTCCAGAAGATGTGTAGCATAACTGTGCCTGAGCGTGTGTGCGCAGATATCTTTAGTAAAACCACACTTCTTTACCGATTCCCGAACCACATATCGTATACCTTCTGTGGTAATTGGGGTACCCCGTCTGCTGCCATTGAACAAATAATCTACCGGATGGTAGGCATTACAATACCTCTGTAATCCGTTAAGAACTAGTGGAGACAAAGGTAGATACCGATCCTTATTGTACTTGCTCTGACGAATGTGGATCATCATACGCTCCGAGTCGATATCAGATAATCGTAACCTACTGGCCTCATGTACACGAAGGCCTGCAGAGTATATCAGTGCAAGTATAACCCGGTGCTTAAGTTGTGCAGGTGCTTTAAACAATGCTTTGCACTCTTCGTAATTGAGAACAACTGGTAATTTCTTTTTGGCCTTAATGCTGGGCAATTCAACTATCCTGTCATTCATACCCTGAAGTCGGTAGAAATGACGCAGCCCATAAACTGTAAATTTGAAATTACTCAAACCAGGTGATTGCCTCTGACGTGCCAGGTCTGCCAAATATTTGTTCAGATCCTTTTCACTTATGTCTTGAGGCAACCTGTCAAAATGAAGACATACCTCGGCTACTTTTCGTGCATAATTCCTTAAAGCACTCGCTGAATGACCTGATATTAGAACCTTATCCTCAAATTGTTGGTAAAGTTCTCTGAAACCTTTTACCTGTCTAATGGCCTCTTCAACCATTGTTAATGACTTTTTTCTTAGTTTTGTTTGTGTTTCCATAATTTAAATTATTTGTAGTAGACTAATTAACGTGGAAAACACAAAAAACTATCCCATCCCTTTTTTAGGGGTGGGATTTAGTGCAACAAGACAAAAATTGATACCTATAATCTAAATAAATGACTACATCAATATTTTACCAATATGACCGTTTCCAAAAATTCAAAAAAAGTTGATCCCCGAGTTGAGAGAATTTTTGCCGACATCAAAGACAAAAATAATATTAACGTAATTCCTCTACTTTCAGATGTAGGTATTGATAGTTGTGACAGTTTCTTAAGGACTTCATTAATTTGGGCTACTTTCTACGATAACCTTGATTTATTGAAATGGCTAATTGAGAATGGTGCAGATGTTAATCATCAAGATAAAGTTGGTTACTCCGCTTTGCATCTTGCCGGTCAAGAAAAAAATCTTGATAGTGCTCGATTACTC
>JBAVNP010000103.1:0-5722 GCA_049691175.1 Sedimentisphaerales bacterium | reverse complement strand
AGAGCGTCATCTGCCGCCTTGATGTCTAATGAGCCCAGTCCGCGTTTTTTGTCGGTTAATGTTCTTTTCAGGAGTTGGATAATATCAGCCTTTTCAAGCGGTTTGAATTCGAAGATGGTGCTTCGTGAAATCAAAGGCGAATTTATGGCAAAGTATGGGTTTTCTGTGGTAGCGCCGATAAGGATGATTATGCCGGACTCGACATCGTTTAAAAGAACATCCTGCTGAGCGCGGTTGAAGCGGTGAATTTCGTCGATGAACAGGACGGTTTTGCGGTTTTTGGTCAGCAGGCTATCTTTTGCCTTGCCGATTATTTCACGGATATCCGCGACGCTGGCGGCAGGGGCGCTGAGATAGAAAAAATTGGCGTTTGTCTGCTTAGCTATGATATTAGCAAGGCTGGTTTTGCCTGTTCCCGGCGGGCCGAAAAAGATAAGACTGCTGAGTGTTTGTGCCTGCAGCATTCTGTAGAGCAGTTTTCCCGGTGCGATGAAGTCTCTCTGGCCGATAAATTCTTCGAGATTTTCCGGCCTCATTCTCGCCGCAAGTGGCGCGTTTGACTGCAGTTGCGTATTTTCGATGTCTGAAAATAATGACTTTTTGTCTCTTGTTTCGGGCATAATGCCCATTATACCGCCCGATTGAGGCTTTTGTCGATAGTTACTTTTGAGGTATAGGAGTGTTAAAAAGGATATGGCAAACCTTACTTAAAGACAGAAATCGGCTGTATTTGGCAAAGGGGTAAATCAGGAGTATTTGAAAGATTTTTAGTAATTTCACCGTTTTTTCTTTTTTTCAGGGCTTAAAATATGGTATAATTCAATAGATAGCTTGGGATTTTTTGAAAGCGAAAGAAATTTTGAAAAAGGAGAATGAGGTATGGAAAAGAAGCTAAAAGCAGTTTTTGCAATTCTGTTTGTGTTTTCACTTTGCGTTAAAGCAACAGACATGACTTTCACCAGCAGCGGAACGATTACTGACGGAAACACTTATGACAACGTGTATGTCCAAAATAATGGCACTGTCGTAAATATGTTAGGTGGACAAATAAATTATGGTCTGTCTGCAGGGGGCGCGAGTATGTTTAATATGTCGGGAGGTTCAATTTTAGGGCATACTATCAACATCGGTACTTTAAGTAGCTTTAATGTTTATAGTGGAACGATAACTATTGATGGGAGTCTTGTCGTAAATGGTGGTGCTATCGTTAATATCTCCGGTGGAAATATAACAGCAGATCGTTTGAAAACATATCCTGCACTTTCTAACCCTGTTACTCCTGCATCAGTTGTCAATATTAACGGTGGAAATATAAATTTTGATGTTTTTGAGATTCATGGCGAAGTGAATATTTATCGTGGTTTATTCTATGTGGATGCCGCTTGGATTGGCGGCTGGGGTAATGACCAGCCTATCATTAATATTTATGGGAGTGCGTTTAATTACAGTCCCTCCACCCAGATATTAACAGGTTATTTATTAGATGACAATCAATTTACCATTAAAGGTGTTGATTCATCAGAATATACAAAGTTTAATTTAATACCGGAACCAATAAGCCTATTACTCTTTGGTTTTGGTTTATTAGTTTTAAGAAAAAAACATTAACGAGGTTATAATTAGTCGCTCGTGGCTTGTGACTCGTATCTCGTAAGAGTTATAAATTCAAAAGGAGATTTAACTATGAAATCGAAGATTTTTTCTATAATTTTATCGGTCTTAATTTTTGCACAGGTTTGTTTTGCGCAAGTTTGCGCAAAATTAGTTGATATAACTGCGGGTGAAAATCATACCCTTGCCCTTGCAGAAGACGGTAGTTTATGGTCCTGCGGCGGCGGGGATGGCAGCTATGCATTAGGGCTTGGGGGAATAAGCCCTGTTTATTCACTTCAGCGGATTCACGACGGCGAGATGAATACAACATCGGGCTATCTTGAAAATATTATCGCCTTTGACGCAGGCTGGTTTCACTCTTTGGCGGTTGACTCAAATCATTTTTGCTGGGCGTGGGGGTCGCAGGATGATGTGAGTTCCGGAGGTTATGGTTTGCTCGGCAACGGCCCAAATGAAGGAAGCTCAAATGTTCCGATTTTGGTTCACGGCTTAAATAATGACGCCAACGGCCTGCGAAATATCGTAAAAGTTGCAGCAGGAAGGAGCGGCACCCATAGCTTGGCTCTCAGAAATGACGGCAACGTGACCGCCTGGGGCAATAATGGCTCAGGCCAGTGCGGTGGCTCTGACCAAAATAGTGTATATCAATATCCTAAACTTGTTCTAAGTACCGGCACAGACCCGAATTTTATCTATCTTGGCGATGAGGCAAACATTGTTGACATTGAGGCCGGAGAGTATCATTCCCTTGCACTGGCTTCAATGACAGATGGCGGAATTGTTTATGAATGGGGTAATAGCTTAACCTATCCTCACAAAGTGTCGGGGCTAAGCAAAATTGTTGACATTGCCACCTCTTATTTTTCGCTGGCAGCGGACAGCAACGGTCAGGTTTGGTATTGGACAACCGGCAACACTCCGACAAAGATTGCAGGCCTTGAACATATTGTCAAGGTTGCTGCTGGCAGCAGTATTTGTGCCGCTCTTGATGTGAACGGTCAGGTATGGGAATGGACCGGCAGCAGCGGCACACCCGCAAAAGTGCCTGATGGCGCTATGCAGACACAGTCGGGAGAACTTGAAGATATCGTTGCCCTTGATGTAGGATGGTATGATTTCAGGGTGGCTGTTGACAAATACGGCTATGGCTGGGGCTGGGGTTCTTATAATTATTACGGCCAGCTTGGCGTCGGCGATACCAGCTCGCATCCTCTTCCGACAGAAATGCTCTGTCCGCAATTGTCTTCATCTGTTTACCTTTATAAGACTTACGAGATTCAGGGCGAGACATCTAATTGTGTCTATCCTTTCTATGAGGGACTTGATAACTATCTTGTTTTTGAGATTTCCTATGGCAATCCGGTTACAAATCCGAATGACGTCAATTATGTCGGCACAATTTATGATGTTAATATAATCGACCATTTACCGCTTGAGACCGATTTTAATTCTGCCGACAGCAACGGTGTCTATGACGGCAATAATGGAACAGTTACGTGGCATATAGGAGAGCTTTCACCCGGCGAACAAGGCAGCGTTACTCTTACCGTTATGGTAAATGAATATGCCAGACCCTGCGGCCAGATCATCAACTTTTGCGAAATGACGGCAGATGATTATTATTCCTTAACTGAGGTAAACGTTCCTGTTTGCCAGTGGGGTAGTGATATAATATATGTCGATAAAGATGCAAACGGCTTTAACAATGGCACCCGCTGGGAGGACGCATTTACGGATTTACAGGATGCTTTTGTTCAGGCCCGAAACACCTGTACTCAGACAACGGCAATATGGGTTGCTGCCGGCACATACAAGCCGGTTTGGGATGCTAATGAAGAAAACTATCAGAATAAATCATTTGAACTTGTTGAAGGTGTCGGTTTATTCGGCCACTTTGCCGGAACTGAGAACAGTTCCGATGAACGTAATTTTGCTGATGCGAATAATGAAACAATTCTCGAAGGTAAAATAGGAACTGAATATTGGGAATCAGTCTATAATGTTGTTACTGCTGCGAATATTCAAAGTGCGATTATTGACGGTTTTACAATAAAAGACGCTTATAATGACGGCGTTTATCTGAATAATGCGGATGTCAGTATTGCAAACTGTAAAATACTGGATAATGGCTATTATTATAACGGCTACGGCATTATCGCTCAAAATTATTCATACCCTGACATTCACAATTGCCTGTTTATGGATAATTCCTACTATGCGGTTTATGCGGATTCATCGCAGCCGGATATTAGCTATTGCGTCTTTGATGGCAACAATACCACTTCTTACGGCCTTTATATTGCCAGTGGTTCTGTCTCAAATATAACGAACTCTGATTTCAAGAATCATAATGCCAGTGCAATACAGGGTTCTTATGCAACGATAGATATTGAGGAATGTAAATTGTCTCAAAATGGTTACAATGGTATAGACGGTTCAGGTTTAAATCTGACTGTTGAAAAAACCATTTTTGAAGATAATGCTCAAAACGGCATCAGACTTTATTCATACAGCGACCTTGACATTAAACACTGTGTTATCAGAAACTCCGGTTATCAGGGCATATACCTTAGCCAAAATTCAGGTACTGAATTAATTAACAACTGGATTCACAACAACGGCACTACAATGTATTCTCCTTATGGTGCGGGCATTTATTTTGAAAACCAGATTGGCATTCCTATTATCCGGAACAACACTATTTACGACAATTATACATACGGAATTGAATGCAGCCAGACAGGAGCAGACCCTAACATTCTTAATTGCATAATTACAGGCAATGACTCCAATGATATTTATCGTGTGAACGGCAGTTTTAACAAAGTAAACTACTGCCTGCTCCAAAATGCTCATTCGGGTATAGACAACCGTACAGGCGACCCCTGCTTTAAAAATCCAAGCAATCCAGATGATTTACATATCAGCACAGACTCACAATGCAAAAATACCGGCGACCCCTGCGGCAATTATGAAAACGAAACCGATATAGACGGCGAAGCCCGTGTCCGTTACGGCAGAATAGATATCGGTGCTGATGAATATTACTGGAGTCCCGCTGATTACGATGAAGATGGAGCCGTGAACTTTTTTGATTATGCATTGTTTGCCAAAAGCTGGCGGCTTAACGATGCCAACATAAGTCTTGATGATGATAATGATGTTGATTTTATCGACCTTTCGCTTTTCTGTGCCGACTGGTTGTGGCAAAAAACCGCTGATGAAGGCTGGATGTTATGTATGAGCAGCGGCGAAGAAGAATTGCAGATGGAGAGTATGAGCCTTTCAGCAGCCTTAATAAGCGTTGATGATTCCGAAACGACAACATCTGTTGAAAATGGGATTGCTTTGATGCTGACAACAGCGGCAGAAAGTATAGCTAAACAGCCTATGAGACTGGCGGCCAAAAGCCAAAAGTTTTATGACATTACGCCGGACAATACGATTTCAGCAAGACAGCGAGAGTTAGCTTTGCTGAAAAGCGACAATCAGGCAAATATTAAAGAACTCCTAAAATGGCTTGATGAGTTGTGGCTGACGGACAAAGATATAAGTGACTCTACCAGCGAGAAAGATTGGCAGGAGTTTATCAAAAGCGTAAAGGATAGCGAATAGAATTTATCTTGTCCTTAAAAGGTTGCTGAATAAACAGTAGCCTTTTTTGTTTACGGACTTTGTTTATCCACTATAAACGGAAAAGTTTTATATGGTATTGGTTTGTAAGGTATTGAAGATTCTAACAGTGTTTTTGCCGGCCTGTTTGGCGGCGTAGAGTGCCTCATCACTGCGGCGAGTTACTTCCTCAGGGCTTGTTTCGCTGTCATACTGCCCCAGGCCGATGCTTATTGATGCCTGAATTTTTTCTCTTTCCCAGATTACAGGAGAATCGCAGACTTCGCTTACCATTCTTTCCGCCGCGATAAGGGCCTCGGAAAGTGAGGTATTCGGAAGAATGATAGCGAATTCATCGCCGCCGTATCTTGCGGCCGTGTCGATTTTTCTGATGCAGGAAACGATTTTTCTGCTGACCCGTTTTATCGCCATATCGCCGGCGTGATGTCCGAAATTGTCGTTGATGGGCTTAAGATTATCTATGTCAGCCATAATG
>JBAVNP010000102.1:0-8377 GCA_049691175.1 Sedimentisphaerales bacterium | reverse complement strand
GATACCTATAAAGCGTATAAGTATGCCCAATATTTCCCAAGTGCCCTATTGAAATTGGCCAGATATTGTGCCGACTTGATTGGTCCCTCCGATAAAAAAGTAACGTTTGCTTTTAAGGCAAAAAGATTTTTAAGGAATTTCGGTGCGGAGGTTAATAGGCGGCATTTAGACTGGATGGCTACATTCGACGACCCCCAAAGACAAAAACTGCTCAACCAGCATTTTGTCCCCGCTGAATCTCTGATTCGCTGCGATTACGGCAAGGACCTTGTATCTATCCAGATCAACGACATTCATAACTATCTTGCGGAAGATATTCTTAAAAAGGTCGATACGGCTTCTATGCTTAATTCTCTTGAAGCAAGGGTGCCGTTTCTTGACCATCAATTGCTTCCGCTGGTATTAAGTCTGCCGGAGAAATATAAAGTAAATCTCTTTGAAACAAAACGAATTTTGAAAAAAATCGCTTCCAAATATCTGCCCAAAAAGATAATTTATCGTCCCAAAAGAGGCTTTACTGTTCCAATTTCCAAATGGATAAGGCAAAGCAGATTAATTCGTGATTTCTTAACCGGTACCGATTTCTATAAACATAATTTCCTAAATTACGATTATATTCAAGCCCTCTTTAACTCTCATATTAACAAAAGCCAGGATAATGCCAGAGAGTTGTGGCTTGTATTTGTATTTAATTACTGGATGTTCAAAAAATTCAGAAAATAGAGCAAAGCAGCGATGATGTTTCATCCAATGGAGATAATGCCCGACAAAACCGTTCCAGGATAGACCAAAAACACTCTTTACAGAAGCTCGAAAAAATCATACAATATATAATCGAAAAACGTTTTGAAAGCAGGACGCTTAAGGAATTTCACGATGAAAAGCTACGAAAGATACACGACCTATACGCCTGAGTCGTACGAAAAACAGGGGATTATGACATACCTTTGTCGAATGCCCTCGGACAAAAAGATAATTCCTGTTCTTTCACAGATAAAAAGCAAGAGCATACTGGATGTCGGGATGGGAACAGGTGATTATACACGTCTGCTGATAGACGATAATCAGGTTGTCGGCGTGGATCAGAATCCGCATCTTTGCCAATTAAACATCAAAGTTCACAAAGGCGATGCGACAGACCTGTCGACATTAGTCGGCGGCGAAAAATTCGACATCGTGCTATCAACGTGGATGACGGATTACCTTAGCGGCGAAAAACTTCAAAAGTTTTTCTGCGAGGCAAGGAAGGTGCTCAAGAACGGCGGACAGCTGATAACAACTACTATAAGACCAAACGGCTGGGGACTTGTCTATCTGCTTTTGGCAAGGTATTGGAGAGGTGTGGACAAGCACGGCTGTGCAAAAAGGCATGTCGTCAAAAAGCTCAGGAAGGCGGGGTTTAACGAAATAAAGATGATAAACCTTAATTCCTGGCTGGGTATCCCCTGGGCATGTCTGGTAATTGCCGGCTAATTTAGCTTATTACCAGGGAATCTTCTTCTTTCTGATAAGACTATGAATGCCGACAACTAATTTCCGGAAAGGTATTGATATTAATATAACGCCACCCCAATTAAGCAAGTCAAAAGGATATTTCCTCAAGGCAGACCAATAACAGTTCTTCGCCTCTGTCAGATTGCCCTCAGACGCCAGATAAAAGCCGGATACAAAATAGGTACGTGAAAATCTTTTACGAATAGCCCTTTTTCCAACAGATTCCCTTAACTTTGGATATTTATCTAATAGTTTTGTCAGTGCTTCACGAGTTTTGGCGGACCACTCCGCTTTTTTAATGATTTTAGAGGTATTAGTATCATGCCTTCTTACGTAAGCAGAGGGCGTTGGAGAATAATAGGTCTTGCTTATCAAGGCAATTTCGATCCACTTCATATCTTCGATTGCGTTTCTCGTAGGGTCAAAAAGGCCTGTTTTTAGAAGTGTTTCTTTTCGGACCATTACCGTAGCAATAGGCACGAAACAATAATGTGCAACCAACTTCTCCGCAAGATTACCCCGGATAACCGGATAAACATCGTTAAATCTGCCTATGATATTGTCCTCCGCGTCGATTACATATGCATCAGAATACGCCAGTCCTATTTCAGGGTCATCTTCCATAACTTTAATCTGGCGCTCAAATCTTTCAGGGACTGACATATCATCGCTGTCCACAAAACAAATATATTTTCCCCTGGATAATTCTATTCCCTTGTTTCTGGCTACATCGACGCCCTGATTTTGCTGGACGAAAATAGATGCTCTTGAGTTTGCTTTTCTGGCAGCCTCAACCGTTCCATCGGCGCTTCCATCATCAATTAATATTATTTCAAAATCCTGGAAGGTCTGGTCTTCAAGGCTTTTGAGCGTTCTTCCAATAAATTTCTCGTGGTTATAGGAAGCAATTATTACCGATAATTTAACGCTCATTTAAAGTCCAGGTAAAAAATTCAAAAATAAATACACTGGCTTTGCATCTCGATAATTCAACATGATTTTTGCCAATTCACCTATTATTGCTGTCCATTAGCGCCAAATATCAGCGCCTTCATCAGCCAAGTCCCTTTTCTTTAGAGATGATTTCTATCCTGGGAAGCGGAAATATCAATTTTGTTCCTCGCTTGAGGATTTCCTGTTCCCGTTCGACGAACTCGTCTTTGAAATGCCACGGCAGCACAAGATAGTAATCAGGATTCATTGCACGCGATTGGGCCTCGCTAATAATTGGAATGTCTGTGCCCAGGGTGTGCGCACCGCACTTGTCGGGGTTCCTTTCTGCAGCAAATTCGATAATTTTATTATCGATACCGCACCACTGCAGGATGGTGTTGCCCTTGGTCGACGCACCGTAAATATGGATTTTTTTCCCTTCTTTCCTGAGTTTTTTCAGCAAAGTACTTAATTCATCCCGGTGGACATTGACTCTATCCTGAAAATTTTTATAGGGTTTATCCGTATCCAATTCGAGGTCGAACTCGGCCCGATGCATTTCCCGGATATTTCGAAAGTATTGCTCATTCTTATATTTGAAGTTTGCAATATGTGTTGCATAGCAGCGCAAACTCCCCCCATTGATGTCATTGAGCGCCACGTTGAAAACTTTCATACCGCTCTTTTTTAGAATATATTCAATCACCGCAAGGCTGTAGAATTCCAGATGCTCATGACAAATCGTATCGTACGAGGTCATTTTCAGCATCATCGGCATATAGGACATTTCGAAAATCCAGATGCCTTCCGGTGCAAGAATGTTTTTTATACTCTTAGCAAACGCAACGGGGTCTTCCAAGTCGTAAAACATCGCGATAGAGGTAATGATGTCTATCTTTGCTTCCTGTAAACAGTTCAGAAGTTCATCCGATGGAAACATATCCTGAATGACCGTCACCGCCTTTTTGTCAATCTCCTGAGCAACATCGGACGGGTCAACCCCATATTTTCGGAATCCTTTTGGGTAGAAACCAAACAATGTTCCATCATTGCACCCAATATCAAGGACTGAACCGCTCGATTTATTAAGTATCGAAACGGCTTCTTCAGCAATGCTCCTGAGGTGATTTCCCATAGTATTGTTCGTTCCCGAACGATACCAATAAGCAGAGTATAGAACTTCGGGTGGTACCGTATGTTCCATTTGCAGAAGTCCGCAAGCCTTTTCGTCTTTAGTAGGATCACATCGGACAAGTGACAGGGGAATTTTTCTCATTGGGGGCATTTCTTTTCCTGGTTTGACGAATGAACCTTGAAGATGCTGATCACCAAGATTGATTACCCGAGTCAACGCTGTTGAACCGCAGACTCGGCAGCTTTTTCGAAATGTTAAATGCATATCATCTCCTTTTTATTTCTATGAGATTATTAACGATCTTTCCGTCTCATGATATTCATAATATTATTCTTATCATTCTTAAGGCACTCAATCAACAGTGCTTCTTTCTTTATTATTTTAAGATATGATAGCAGGAACAGATTTACAAAACAAGCCGGCATTAGAGCTATAAACAATGTAGCAAACCTCCACCGTAAAGATGAATCCGCTGCTGCAAACCATTTTTTATATTCTTCAAGTGTATATGCTCCCATTGCCCGATATATAATAATTTTTCTCAATCTAGGCCAAGATTCTGTATTTTGATATTCTCGCTTGGCCCGCTCCGGAATATGAGCAAATGAATAAAGGAGATTCGGCCACCTGAAAATCCAAATTTCAAATGCTCGCTGTGACCATTGGGAGTTACCGTATCTAATCGTAATATACGGCTCAGCAATTACAAATGCCGAAGCAGGCAAAGGAGCTTGAAAAATCACACCTATATGAATAAATCCTGTACCAAAATAACGTTCCTTCTCTCGCTGCAGCCATAAATTGCGATTTATTACAACGCCGCCAACGAAAGACAGATATGAAACAGCACGATTGAATAGTTGTTCCATCTCAGATTTTGAGTATATTTCGTTTGTATCCATCTTAAGACGTTCGTTTTCTAAGATTTTTGAGAGGTCCCTGTTCATTACCTGAGCATTTACAACTATCAAGCTATAGCCTTTAGAGATTTCATTAAGCACAGCGTTTACAGCACAGGGCATCAGCAGGTCATCATCCGTAAAGAGCCAACAATACTCGCCCTGTGCTAATTCAACCGCTCTGCTGCAATCCTGATCGAATCCCACGTTTGAGGGCTTTGCAGTTATTGCCTTGGTATCCGATGCGTCAGGCCGAAAGTAACGTAATCGGGGGAAATTTTTCTGGTACTGCCGGACTACTTCGGATGTATTATCGGTTGAGCCGCCATCTACAATCACAATTTCGATTGACTCAGTCGCTTGTGAGATAATGCTCTCCAATGTTGCGCCGATGAAAGAGCCGCGATTAAGTGTAGGAATGCAAAAAGATATTTTAATAGCCATTGTTTTACAGATCAAAAATTCCTACCAGGTATTCCGATTCTTCTGTTTTAAACTTGTAACCTATCCTCTTATACAGCTCTATGGCTTTGACGTTATCAGGACAAACTCGCAATCTAACTTGAGCAGCTCCGTTTCGCCGTGCAGCAGCGTGTAAGAAATGCATAAACATTATTCCCAATTTGGCATTTCTTGCTGAAGGATGAATTGCAATTCCTAAGCTGGGTATCTTGTAGCCTTCGTCCCATCCTCGAAGAAGGCCGTAGCCGAGCACAATATCCTCTTCTACAAGTATATAATAAAGATCCCTGCCGGTATGCTGAACTATCTTATTTAATGCTTCATCTGTAAACGGGTGAGGGTGAAAGTATTTGTTATCTCCGATTTTTTCAAGGTCACGAAGAAAATCAGCTAACTGCTGCTTCCAATCAATGGTTAACTTTCGACATTCAAGCTGTTTAACGTGCAGATTCATATACACTCCCTCAATCACTAACTACGCAGGCTCATTAATGTAGCACAAATGAATTCGATTTGATTATCTGAAAGGGAAGAATAAGCAGGCAAAACGATAACCTGCTGACTCACATCTTTACAAACCGGCAGTTCAGCGGAGGTATACAGATGATTCATAAAACCCGGCGCGCAAAAACCAGGGCGTGTTTCAATCTGCGCATCCCGCATCTGCTGCATAACTGTGTCACGGCCCTGCGGATAAGCCCGCGGATTTAACTTAACCGCGATCGCCCATGGCACGGCTTCAACCTCCGGCTGGAAAAATTGCGGCACTAAGCCATCATTATCCGATAGATGTCTTTTATACTGCTGATGAACACGCTTGCGCCCGGCTATTTTTTGGTTGAGCATCTCCATCTGGGCACAACCTATTGCCGCCTGCATATTTGTCAGTCGGAAATTATGCCCAGCCAATTCATGCCAATAATATCGCTTACGCAACATACCATGGCTTCGATAAAGAGCCATTTGAGCATATATATCTTTGTCTTCAGTCACAACCATGCCTCCCTCGCCCGTCGTTATCGTCTTGGTGGCCTGAAAACTAAAAGTGCCAATCGTTCCCAAGGTACCCGCATACCGGCCTTTATAGCGTGAAGCAAGTGCTTCTGCTACATCTTCCACAATGGGAATATTGCGGCTCTCTGCCAATGTCAGGATGGGGTCCATGTCGCACACATTACCGTAGGTATGCACCGGGACAATCAATTTAGTGCGCGGTGAAAGGCATTTTTCAATAGCAGCAGCCGTTACACACCACGTATCAGGACTTACCTCGGCAAAGACGGGTATGGCATTCATTAACAAAGAAATATTGGCGGCTGCCAAAAATGCGAAGCCGGGAATAACAATTTCATCTCCCGGACCCACACCAAGCGCCAGAAATGCCATATGCAAAGCACTTGTGCCATTTGCTGTTGTCAACGCAAAGCGAGCACCAAAGTAATTGGCAAAATCGTGTTCTAAACGCTCAACAAACGGCCCACCCGATACCCATGTAGAGGCTAAAGCTTCGGCAACATATTTCTGCTCATTGCCACAAAAGTCAGGTTTAGCCAACGGAATAAATTGTGAGGCCGTCATGAAGATAGATTCCTTCAGGTCTTGATTTCTTTGCCAAGGTAATGCTGTCTGACTCCAATGGAACCGAATATATCACAACCCAGCTCTATTGTAAAGGTTTTACTGTCACTACACTATTTTATTAAAATCAGCAAATCAAAGCACTCATTACCTTTTGATAAACTCCATCGCAACCACCCCCTGCCCCGGCAAATCAGCAATTGACTTGAAGTAGCCGTATTCTTGTCCCATCATATATGGTTCGCGCCAAAGCGGATACTTTGGGTCAGCTCGCTTGTGTTGCGTGTTGTTGATAATTGCACCTGCTTTTTTCTCGCCATACACCATTTGACAATTAGGCTGACCGGTTATACTAAAAATTCGCTCCTGTAAAAGCAGCGGATCATAAAAGCGCTGCCAGAAGATAAATCCGTTTTTATCCGGCTCAAGCAAGCCGTATTCATTCTGATCAATGTATTCTTCCAAAGCTTCTGCTGCACAGGGCATAGACAGAAGCAATCGGCCGCCTCGCTTTAACATCGTCCACATCTTCTGAATAGCTTGAGTATCTTGTGGAATATGCTCGACGACCGAAATGCTGGTGATGACATCAAATGATTCCGGTGCAAACGGGGCTTCCCCGATCAAACAGTTATGGAAATGGCATCGATCAGAAAGACCACTGGATTTTATCAAAGCCGTAGTGATCGCTAAATCTTTGGCGTCAGGATTAAGAAACTCTGCCGACATGGTACGATGCCGGCGCAAGAGTAATGTAGGAAATAATCGCGGGGAAGAGACGTCTAAATAATGCTGAATGGGGGTATCGGCCAGCATACGCCACATGAAATCAAACTCAAAATGTCTTACGGAATCCATCGGCCAGAAGAAAAAGGAATAAACAGTGCGGTAAGCAAGGGGCGCCTTACGGGTTAGAAGCAGACGCAGACCCAACCTGGCACATTTCCCCCGAAGCTGCAAACCGGGAACGTGATAATAGTACGCTAACAACAAGTATATGGGCGACAAAACACCGCCCTTTAAGGCTAATCTGATTTTTTGCGCCATGGTAAGGGGCACACAGTCAGGCGCCCTGATAAACGTCTTTTTCGGGACCGGCTTATCCGTATTCACTTTTTGCGAAACCTTCGAATTTTAACTTTCGTATACCAATTTGATTTTTGATAACTGCATAAATAGCCATGCCCTCGTTACGGGGGTTATAATTGCTGTTATTCCAAGTGTTAGGGCTGAAATGATAATTAAATACAGCAACATCATATATTGTGGCATCGGTTCTCTTATAAATATTCTACCAATACCGGCAATAAATACACATACCACAAATGGAAGGCCTACATCCTGCCAATACCATCTCCATTTTTCTTTGCGTAATAATCGACGGTGCATTATCGGAATTTCAAAGACGATACTGCCCACGTTTAAAATAACCCAGACACTGGCTGCTCCCACAGCGCCGTAGTGCACCGCCGCATAAATGATTAGTGGTACAAGTAAAATAGTAAAAATCATACTTTTAAAAAAGGATAAACTTGTCCAGCCAAATGCCAATTGCAGTGCATAGGGTAAGTGCATCAGTCCATTAATGGCCGTACCACAAATCAGAATGCTTGCCAAAAGATGAGTTTCCTGGGCTGTTGTCGGGTTCTGTGTCCAGAGAAGGAGGATTTCATAAGAAAATAAAGCAATAATAATGGCAACAGGCAGGACCAGAACCGCGACAAACTGACAGCTTTCATGATAGAGCCGTTTTAGCTCATCCTGGTCGTTAATAGAAACCAATTGCGTCAATCTTGGATAAATACTGTAAAATACCGGTGTGAAGAGGCATCCAAGACTCGTCGCTACCATACCGGCCAGCGCGTAATAACCAAAC
>JBAVNP010000101.1:0-17787 GCA_049691175.1 Sedimentisphaerales bacterium | reverse complement strand
CTTCGACGGTATAATCGCGGTCGATTATCTGTGCAATTTTAGCCACCTGGTCTTCAGAGAGCTTGCCGGCATGTGCATTCGGGTCAGCGCCGACTTCTTTTAGAATTTTCGCCGCGGTAAATCTGCCGATACCGTGTATATAGGTAAGAGCAATTACTGCCGCCTTTTCATTAGGAATATCAATACCAACTATACGAGGCATAACTTACCTTTCCTGTTAATCTATCAGCCTTGTCTTTGTTTGTGGCGAGGGTCAACCGGACAGATTACGCGCACCACGCCTTTGCGCCGCACTACCTTGCAGCTTTCACATATTCTTTTTACCGAACTTCTAACTTTCATAATACACCTGTATCCACTAATGTCGCATAACTATTCTTCCCTTGCTCAAATCATAAGGCGACATTTCAATCGTTACCGTGTCGCCGGCAAGGATTCTTATAAAATGCATTCTCATTTTTCCGGACACGTGAGCTATAATCACATGTCCGTTTTGCAGTTCAACCCTGAACATGGCATTCGGCAAAGTTTCAAGCACTTTGCCTTCGATTTTTATCGCGTCTTTTTTTGACATACAAAAAATTACTTTATAGTAAGCACTTCACAGCCGTTTTTAGTAATGGCTATTGTGTGCTCAAAATGAGCCGACGGTTTTCCGTCTCTTGTAACAACCGTCCAGCCGTCGTTTAACGTAACTACCTTGCTTGTGCCCATATTAACCATCGGCTCAACAGCAAGTATCATCCCTTCCTGCAGCAGGATGTCATTTTTCAAAAGCTCATCGTTAACAAAATTCTGAACTCTCGGTTCTTCATGCATTTCGGTGCCTATTCCATGTCCGACAAATTCCGTAACCACCGAAAAACCTGCCGACTCGGCACATTTCTGCATCATCCCGGCAATACTGCTCCACTTTACGCCGGCTTTGCTGTGCTGTATTGCAATATCAAGCATTTTTTTTGTTACATCAATCAGTCGCTGCTTGTCGCTGCTGATTTTGCCTATTGGCAGCGTAACTGCAGCGTCACCGCAATAGCCGTCGAGTTTGGCGCCGAAATCAACGCTGAGTATGTCGCCTTCCTGTAATCTTACTCTTTCCGAAGGTATCCCGTGCACAACCTGCTGGTTAATCGAAGTACATAAAGCCGCAGGAAACGCTCTTTTCCCGTAAGGGTTTTTGACGCCCTTGAAAAGAGCCGTCGCCCCAAGCTGCCTTGTCGTATCTTCAGCTATCTGATTCAGTTCAGCAGTGCTGATTTGCACAACAGCACAATCCTTTAATTTTAAAAGAACTTCGGCAACAACGCTGCCGGCCTTTTTTAAAAGCTCTATTTCTCTGCGACTTCGTAAAGTAATCGCCATTTTTACTTATCTGGCCGTTACGAGGCTGTTGAGTTTTTCAAATATTTCTGTCGTTATATCATCAATCGGCCCGTCAGCCTCGATATCAAGTACTTCCTGGCCGCTGTCGGAATAATAACCAACTACTGCGGCAGTTTGCTCGTGATAAGTTTTCAGCCTTTGTTTTACAACTTCGGGCTTATCATCCGCCCTTTGCACAAGTTTCTGGCCTTTGCACTTATCACAGAAGCCGTCGATTTTCGGCTTTAACGTATCAATATGATAAACAGCGCCGCATACCGGACAGCTCCTTCTGCCTGATAAGCGTTTTTCGACAACATCGTCATCAATAACGAGGTTTACAACGGCACTGATTTTTTTCGCCTTTAGTGCCAGTTCTTTATCTAATTCGGCCCCCTGCACAACTGTGCGGGGAAAGCCGTCCAAAACACAATTTCCATTTGCAGCGGTTATTGCCTTGACCATCATTTCTATTATCAACTGGTCCGGCACAAGTTTGCCGCAGTCCATATATTCCTGAGCTTTTTTACCAAGCTCTGTTCCCACGGCTCTTTCGCTTCTTAATATATCTCCGCTGGACAGATGAACCAGCCGGTATTTTTCTATAATTCTTTTACACTGTGTGCCTTTTCCTGCTCCCGGCGGCCCAAGCAGTACGATTACCATCCGCGGGCTCCCTTTATTCGGCCGGTCGAGCTGAAGCCTTCATAATTTCGCATTAGCAAATTAGCTTCGATTCTCTGCACAAGGTCCAGCGAGACGCTGACAACAATCAGCAGACCTGTTCCGCCGAAAAACGATGCGACCTGCCAGTCTATATCCAGTCCCGGCATCTGAGCTATAACAGTAGGCACAACCGCTATAACCGCCAGGAAGGCGGCACCGTAAAAAGTAATTCTGATCATAACAGTTTCCAGGTATTCAGCGGTCCTGTGTCCCGGCCTAAGACCCGGTATGAAACTTCCGGAGTTGCGCAGATTCTTGGCCATTTCCTTTGGCTGAAATTGAACTGTTGTCCAGAAATAAGAAAACACAATTATCAGAATAATATATAGCAGATTATATGTATATGCCCCGGGATGCAGTGCGGCGTAAATATTTGCCAGAATTGCCGACCTGCTGAATGCTTCTATGCTTAACAATTGTCCGAAAACTATCGGCGGAAACTGCATCAGGCTGGATGCGAAGATTATCGGCATAACGCCGCCGTGATTAATTCTCAGCGGCAGATAATGTCTCTGACCGCCGTAAACACGCATGCCTCGCATTTGTTTTGCCTGTTGAATTGGTATTCTTCTTTGTCCCTGTGTTATGAGTATTGCTCCGGCGACAACAAACACAAATGCTATTGCCAGAAACAGTATTTTTGCAGGTCCGTAAGTACCGCTTGCCGTACCGGCGCCAACTGTAAATGAAGTATTTTCCACAACTCTCGTAATCGTGCCCGGCATTCTCGCCAGAATACCAGCCATAATCAGCAGACTTATACCGTTTCCTATGCCGTATTCATCTATTTGTTCGCCGAGCCACATCAAAAAGATTGTGCCTGCCGTCATTCCCAAAGTGCCCATAATAACGGCCGCTGCCTCCAGTCCCGGATAGGTATAAGCACGCAGCACTTTCATATACATCATTGACTGCACTATGCATATAGGCACTGTAAGATACCGCGTATATTCCTGTATCTTTTTGTATCCTGTCTGGCCTTCCTCCTTAAGTTTTTTAAGGGAGGGCATCACCTCGCCCAGCAGCATCAGTATAATAGAGGCTGTGATATAAGGCATAATTCCCAGTCCGAAGAGACTGCTTTTTCTTAATTCTCCGCCGCTGAGCATCTGCAAATGTTCCAGCGCCCTGCCGATAGGACTGCTCTCGTCCCGCTGCGCAGCGGCTCCTATCATCAGCTGCTGGTTGATAGCCGGCAGCGATATATGAAACCCGATTCTGTAAATAATCAAAAGTGCCATGGTAAAAAGCACCTTATTCCGCAGGTCGGGAATCTTGAAAATATTTACAGCAGCATCAAACATTTATTTTTCCTGTCAATTTATGCAACCACTTTCGCTGCACCGCCGCAGCTTAAAATCTTGTCGTGCGCAGCCTTGCTGAATTTATGAACGTTTACGTCGAGCTTTTTCGTCAACTCTCCGTCTCCGAGGACTTTGACTTTACTGCCGGCGCTGTTGACAAGTCCTGCGACGAACAGACTCTTTACGTCTATAACGGAACCGTCTTCAAATTTGTCGAGTTGTGAAACGTTTACTATCTCATATCTGCGGACAAATCGGTAGTTGCTGAATCCTCGTTTTGGCAGCCTTCTGAACAACGGCATCTGTCCGCCTTCATAGCCGACCTTGCCGCCGGCGCCGGCTCTGCTCAGACTTCCTTTATGTCCTTTGCCGCTGGTCTTGCCGTGTCCGCTGCCCGGACCTCTGCCTATCCTTTTCCGTTGCTTGTTCCTGCCCGCTATTGAAGTTATTTCATGACTTAACATTACTGCCTCACCACCTTTTTACTGACTGGACGGCTACTCCGCGAAGCTGTTCGATTGTTTCTGAATTACGAAGTTTTAACAGACCATCCAGCGTAGCCTTAACAACATTCTTTGTTGATGTGCTGCCGTAAACCTTTGTCAGCACATCATGCACACCGGCCAGTTCCAGTACGGCTCGTGCACTAGCGCCTGCGATAACGCCAGTTCCCGGACTTGCCGGCAGCATCGTTATTTTTGTCGCACCGAATTTGCCGATAATCTGATGAGGTATAGTCTGCCCTTCGATGGCCACTTTCTTAAGACTCTTCTTGGCGTCTTTAATGGCCTTATCGACCGCCATCGGCACTTCTTTTGCTTTCCCGTAACCGATTCCAACTGTGCCGGCCCTATTGCCTACGGCGACCATAGCGCTGAAGCTGAATCTTCTTCCGCCTTTGACCACCTTTGCGCAGCGAAAAACTTTTATCACATTTTCCTCAATGGGACGACTATCCTGACCAACCATTATTCTCGACTCTTCAGCCAATTTGTTATCTCCAAAATTCGGCTATCCGTTAAATTATTAAATCAAGCCTGTCAAAAAACCAGACCGGCCTGTCTTGCCGCTTCGGCAAGCGCCTTTACTCTTCCGTGATATTTGTATCTGTTCCTGTCAAACTTTACTGTCTTGATTCCAACCTGTATCGCCTGTTTCGCGATTTCACTTCCGACAACCTTTGCCGCTTCGATATTTCCCGTCTTTTTCAGACCGTCCTGCACCGATTTAATCCTGGTATTTGCCGAAGCAAGCGTAACGCCTGCGACGTCATCGATAATCTGCGCGTATATATGACGATTCGAGCGGAAAACACTCAAACGGGGTCTGTCCGGCGTACCAAGCAGCTTCTTGTGTACTCGCTGTTTTCTTCGTAGTCTGGCTTTTTTTATCCTGTCAATCTGCATAAGCAAATCTCAAAAAATATCACTACTATTTTTAAGCCGCGGTGGTGCCAGCAAGCGCCTTGCCGACTTTCCTGCGAACGCGTTCATCAGCGAATCGGATACCTTTGCCCTGATAAGGCTCTGGCGGCCTTATTTTTCTCACATTGGCCGCAAACTGTCCGAGTTCGTGTTTGTCATATCCCATCAGGGTAAACTTGGCCGGTATATCATTGCCTTTTGTTGCCGGCACTTCGACCTTGACTTTTACGCTCTTCGGCACTTTTATTTCGACCGGATGACTGAAGCCGACCTGGACAGTCAGCGTTCCGCCCTGTTCTTTCACGTTATAACCGGTGCCGTAAATCTCCAGTTTCTTTTCATATCCATTGGCAACACCGATTACCATATTATTAATCAAAGCTCTCGTTGTTCCATGCATCGCTTTGCCGATCCGACTTTCGGTATCCAGACTCTCAACAATAACCTTTTGGCCGTCGAGTTTAACTTTCACCTCAGGCCTGCATTTTATCTCAAGAGAACCTTTGGGACCGTTCACCTTGACTATCTGACCGGAAATTTCGACCTTTACGCCGGCCGGTATGCTAACTGGTTTTTTACCTATTCTGCTCATCAGCTCACCGTACAAATTACTTCGCCGCCGAGGTTTTCGGTTCGGCACTGCTTATCCGTCATTACGCCTTTACTGGTTGTAACAATAACAATTCCCATTCCGCTCATAACATAAGGCAGGTCCCCGACAGAACTGTAAACCCTTCTTCCGGTCTTGCTTACTCTTTTAAGCTCGGTTATCGCCGGCGTCCCGTCAGGAGTGTATTTAAGCGTTATTTTGATTATCCCTTGCCCCGTAGCGTCATCAATCTTGTCGAAATCGCTGATATAGCCTTCGCTTTTTAATACTCCGGCTATGCCTTGACAGATTTTCGAAGCCCTGACCGTAACATTTGCATGGCCGCTTCGTTCGGCATTTCTTATTCTTGTAAGCATATCAGCTATCGGGTCACTATGCATTTTGACCAATCCTGTAAAAAAAATTCATTTTATTTCTCTATTTACCAGCTCGCCTTTTTCAGTCCCGGGATTTTGCCTTCGCCGGCAAGTTTTTTCAGGCAGAGTCGGCAGATTTTAAACTTTCTGTAAACTGCATGGCTTCTGCCGCAGATTCCGCATCGAGTATAAACCCTTGTCCTGAATTTAGGCTTTTTGTTGCATTTATTTACGAGAGCTTTTGTAGTCATCAGCTACTCCCTGAACGGCATACCAAACATCTTCAGCAGGTCTTTTGACTCATTGGCTGTTTTGGCAGTCGTAACAAAAGTTATATTCATACCCTGCGTATTTTCCACTTTCGCAGAGTCTATTTCCGGAAAAACAGTCTGTTCGCTCATACCGAACGAATAATTCCCCTTCTCGTCAAAGCTGTTGGGATTCAGGCCTCTGAAGTCTTTTACTCGCGGTATCGCAAGATTGATGAGTCTGTCCATAAACTCATACATCCTCTGGCCTCGAAGCGTTACTTTCAAACCTGTCTTGTCTCCCTGTCTTACTTTGAAGTTAGATACGCTCTTTTTGGCTCCAATGACAAGCGGCTTTTGGCCGGTAATCATCATCAAATCCTGCTGAGCGGTTTCGATAAATTTCTTGTCCTGCACGGCCTTGCCGACGCCCATTGATACAACTATCTTCTGTATCCTTGGCACCGCCATTATGCTCTTGTAGCTGTATTTTTCCTGCAAAGCAGGTCCTATTTTCGATTTATATAGGTCTTTTAACCTTGCCATACTTAATCTATTCAGTCCTTCTAACTACTCCGATTTCTGTTCCATCGACGCCAACGCGCTTTTTCTCGCCTTTTTTGCCGATGACAAATCTTACTCTTGTCCCTTTTGAAGTTTTCGGGTTCACCGGCAGAATATTACTTATATGCACAGGTTCTTCAGCCTGTATTCTGCCGCCCTGAGGATATTTCCGGCTCGGTCTTACGTGCTTGTAGTGCCTGTTTACGCCTTCAATAATAATTCTGTCTTTCGAAGTAATAACACGCATTACCTTGCCGACTGTTCCTTTGTCATCGCCGGTAATAATTTCAACCATATCGCCTTTTTTAATATGTCTTGCCATATTTATACAACCTCGCTCGCGAGGGAAATAATCTTCATAAAATTCTTTTCTCGCAATTCTCTTGCGACCGCTCCGAAAACTCTGGTGCCGACAGGGTTGCCTTCTGCGTCGATTAATACCGCGGCGTTACTGTCAAATCTGACATAGCTGCCGTCGGCTCTTCTGATAGGTTTTTTCGTCCTGATTATGACGCATTTGTAAACTTTCTTCCTGTCCAGCTGACAGGTCGGCAAAACTTTTTTTACCGCTATGCATATAATATCGCCTACCCCGGCGGTTACACGCGTATATTTGCCTCTCCTGGAAGTGCTTCTTCCGGGAACAAGGATACATTGTGCCAGCTTGACGCCGGAATTATCGGCAATATCTAAATATGTTTCCTGTTGAATCAACGTTTACCCCCACACCAATGTAAATTGTTTTTTAGATACAAACTTCATTTTCTATTTTCACCTTTTACCAATTCATTTTTACCCTTCCACCAATACATTGGTGTGGGGGTGTACTGTTAATCTTTTTCAACTGCTTTTTGAACAACTTTAAGCAGACGCCAGCTTTTGGTTTTGCTTATAGGCCTGCACTCGACAACTTCAACAACATCGCCGATGCCGGCGACATTCTTCTCGTCATGAATGCAAAGTTTTGTGCGCCTGTTCATATATTTCCCGTAAACAGGATGTTTTACTCTGTAATTAAGCACAATCCTGATACTTTTGTCGCCGCTGCGGCTGATTACTTCGCCGCTAATCGTCCTTTTTTGTTTTCTCTGTTCTTCCATTTATTTTTTGCCCTTTAACCTGTCCTGAGCCTGTCGAACGGACTGGCTTTCCCTGATAACCGTCTTGAGTCTGGCGATATCCCGTTTTATGTTTTGCAACAGGTGCGTATTCTCAAGCTTTTCCGTCACAGCCCTTGTTCGAAGGTCGAACAACTGCCGTTCGAAATTTTCGAGCTCGCTCTGCCATTCATCAGATCTCATTTCTCGTATTTCTGTAGCTTTCATAAGCAAACCGCCTTATCCAATTGTATGACCTCTGGTAACAAGTCTGCACCTTACAGGCATCTTGTGAGAGACTCTTGCCAAAGCTCTTTTGGCAACATCTTCGCTAACTCCGCCGATTTCAAACATAACCATACCCGGTTTTACGCAGGCGACCCATTGTTCGACTTCCGCTTTTCCTTTTCCCATTCTTGTCTCAAGCGGCTTTTTGGTTATGGACTTATGCGGGAAAATTCTAATATATACCTTTCCCACTCTTTCCAGGAAATGACTGGCCGCGACTCTGCCGGCCTCGATCTGCTTGCCGGTGACCCAGCTCGTCTCCAAAGACTGCAGGCCGTATTCGCCGAAGGCGACATAATTCATCCGGCAGGCATTGCCTTTCATTTTGCCTCTTTGGCTTTTCCGATATTTAACTCTTTTTGGCATAAGTGCCATAGGTTATACCTCTCCGCCTGGGGCGGTATTTTTCTTGTCTGTCGCAGCGCCGCTGCCCGCTTCGCTGCTTTTCTTGGTTTCGCCGGCAGATTCTACAGATTGCGCCTCGGCTCTTGGCTGACGCTTAAAAGATCTCGGTCTTCGAAGGGTTTTTCTGGGGCCGGTTTGTTCTTCCGGCTGCTGGCCGTATTTACCTTTATAAATCCAAACCTTAATACCGATAGTTCCATAAGTTGTTGTGGCGCCAATAGATGCATAATCAACGTCAGCGTCAATGGTATGCAGCGGAATGCTGCCTATCATCTGGGTTTCTTTTCTTGCCATTTCAGCTCCGCCCAGTCTTCCCGAGCAGATAACTTTTACTCCCCTTGCGCCGGCCTGCATTGCCAGCTCGCACTGCTGCTTCATAGCTTTTCGGAATGCAACGCGTTTCTTTAACTGCTCGCCGACAGCTTCGGCGGCAAGTCTCGCATCCAAAGCAGGCTCTTTGATTTCGATAACATTTATAGCAACCTGTCTGTTAATAATGACCTCAAGGTCCTGTCTGAGTTTGTCAACTTCCGCGCCGCGAGGGCCGATTACGATGCCCGGTCTTGCGGTATGAAGAGTAATTTTCACTTCGTTTCTTGTTCTCGCTATTTCAATCTTTGAAACCGCAGCGAACGGCGGCTGCTTGTTATACTTTTTATCTATATATGTGCGAATCTTCTGGTCCTCAACCAGCATCTGACCGTAATTGGCCTTTGGAGCAAACCATGTGCTCTGCCACGGCAGTCTTATGCCGGTTCTGAAACCTATCGGTTGAACCTTCTGACCCATATTTACCTTTCGTATTTCATTTATCGGTTGCGACTCTCGTTTCGTCTTACGTTTTACGTTTAACGTAACCGTGACGAGCTGCGCAACCGCAACCGTTTAACGTTTTCTATACCATTTCAGTCACAGCAATATGGATATGACTGGCCATTTTCCTGATTGAATAAGCTTTTCCTCTGTCTTTGGCTCTGAATCTTTTCGTGCCGATTCTGACGCCTGCACCGTCAACCTTGGCCTGACATATATAAAGCTTCTCAATATTCGCAGACGCCTCATCAGCATTTGCGATGGCGCTTTCAAGCGCCTTTTGCACCATCTCAGCAGCTCTTTTTCTCGTAAATTTAAGCAAATCGAGTGCTTCCCGTGCGCTTCTTCCTGAAATAAGCTGTGTAACAAGTCCTGCTTTTCTCGGCGAAGTCGGGGCGTATCTTACCGAGCATCTCCATTCCGAGATACCGGTAGCCTCTACTCCTAAAGCGGAAGCAATCGCCTCGATATCGCTGCTTCTCGGCAGAGGTTTATATAATCCTTTTCGCCAGTTTCTTATGGCGCTCGCCGCCCGCTGTTCGCTGAATCCCGCACGCTTCATCGCTGCAGCCAATTCAGAAACGCTTTTTTTCTGTCGTTTAATCAGATTATCAAGTTTACTTCCACTTAACATTTTATTTCCCGCCTGCTGGTTTTGCTGGTGCTTTTCCCGCCGCTGGTGCTGGTGCTGCCGGTGCCCCTGCTCCCGATGGTGCCGCTGCTCCTGCCGGTGCCCCCGGACCTGATGGGCCTCCCGCTGCCGCCGCTTCTGTTTTAATTCCTGAATGTCCCCTGAATATACGAGTCATCGAAAATTCGCCCAGCTTATGACCTACCATTTCCTCAGACACGAAAAGCTTATTGAAAACTTTTCCGTTATGTATGAGGAAGGTATATCCGACAAATTCAGGAACAATCGTACTTCGCCTGGACCATGTTTTAATAGGGTCTTTAATGCCAATCTGGTGCTGCTTCAAAACCTTTTGTAAAAGTTTTGTATCAACAAACGGCCCTTTTTTAAGCGATCTCGACATTATTACCTCAAATTACTTTTTCATTTATAGAACTAATTGTTCGCCTCGATTGGATTTTCTTCTGCGTATAATCCGTTTATTACTGAGTTTTCTCGGATTTCTTGTCTTTCCGCCTTTAGCGAGCACGCCCGTCGGCGAACATGGATGTCTTCCGCCATTGGCTCTGCCTTCGCCGCCGCCCATCGGATGCGATACCGGGTTCTGGGCTTTTCCGCGAACGTGCGGTCTGATTCCCATATGTCTCATTCTGCCGGCCTTGCCGATTTTTATATTCTGATAATCAGGATTACTTAGCGTTCCGACAGTCGCTCTGCATTCGATACGAACCGTTCTCATTTCGCCGCTCGGCAGGATAACTGTTGCCCAGTCGCCTTCCTTCGCCATTAGTCTTGCGCAAAGTCCTGCGCCTCGAACAAGTTTTCCGCCCTGCCCTGCGGTCATTTCGATATTGTGAATCTCAACGCCTACGGGAATAGCCGACAGCGGCATTGCGTTTCCGACTTTCGGCTCGACTTCCGGGCCGCTCTGTATCTTCTGACCAACTCCCAATCCCTGCGGAGCGAGGATATATCTTTTTTCGCCGTCGTCGTAGCGAACAAGGCAAATAAAACAATTCCTGTTCGGGTCATATTCAACTGTTTCTACGGTCGCGGCAATTGCGTCCTTGTTTCGTTTGAAGTCGATGATTCTGTAGATTCTTCTTGCGCCGCCGCCCCTGAACCGGCAGGTGGTTTTCCCCTCATTGTTTCTTCCGCCGGCCCTGCCTATCCTGACGCAGAGAGTCTTGGCTGGTTTATCTGTCGTCAGTTCCGCATAATCATTGACCGACGTATTTCGCCGTCCGTTCGATGTTGGTCTGTAAATTTTTATACCCATATCTTTTCTGCCTGTCTTAGAATAAATCTATATGATATTGCTCTTCAAGCACGACAACCGCTTTTTTCCAGTCGCTTTTTTGTCCCATAAATCTGCCGTGCCTTCGGGGCTTTCCCTTGCGGTTGGCGGTTCTTACATCCGTTACCTTTACGCTATACAGTCTTTCAACGGCGCCTTTTATCTGATGCTTGTTGGCCTTTTTGTTCACTTCGAACGAGTACGCCTTCCTGACGTTGGCAAGATGCGTGCTTTGCTCCGTTATCAACGGCCTTATAACAATTTCATGGTCGTCCATTTTTTTCATTTTTTATCGTCCGCCGGCAAATCAGCTGTTTTTGTTTTATTAATCACCGTAAGAAAAGCGTCTTTTGTAAAAAGCATCTTCTGCGTATTGCAGATATCGCCCGCGTTAAGGTCTGATACTTTTATTACGGATATTTTTGGAATATTTCTGGCGGATTTATAAAGATTCTGGTCGGCCTCGTTGATTGTAACCAAACAGCTTCTGTCAATCTTGAGGTTTCCGAGTATCTTTACGAAATCTTTTGTCCTTGGCTGCTCGAATTTTATTTCATCTACTACAACGACGTTTCCAACCTGAAGTTTGGCCAATATTGCCGAATCTCTCGCGAGTTTTTTTTGTTTTTTTGGCATATCTTTCCCGAAATCTCGCGCGACTTTCGCAAACGCCACGCCGCCGCCTCTTCGGATATTGGTTCTTACCGTACCCATACGGGCGTTGCCGGTGCCTTTTTGCTTGTATATTTTTCTTGTCGAACCTTCGACCATACCTCTGCTCTTCGTCGCAGCGGTTCCGACACGTTTATTCGCGTGATACATCACGATAGCCTGTTTGAGCAGAGCGATTCTGACATGTCCGCCAAGCACAGCTTCATCAACTTTGAGGCTGTCTATTTCTTTTCCATCTCTGTTATGTACTGCAACTGTAATCATAGATTCTACTTGCTGCCTTTGCTTTGTTTAACTATTACATAACCGCCTGCAGCTCCCGGCACAGAGCCTTTCACTACAAGCAGATTTTTTTCGACATCGATGCTTACTAATGTATGATTTTTGCTTGTAATTCTAACATCCCCCATATGCCCGGCCATTCGTTTTCCTTTTTTCGGATGTCCGCAGTGACCTCTGTTTGTCGCGTGACTTGCGATAGAGCCGGGCGACCGGTGTTTTCTTTCAGTGCCGTGGCTTGCCGGCATACCGCCGAAGCCGTGTCTTTTCATAACGCCCTGAAAGCCTTTACCCTTGCTCGTCCCGACGATATCGACCCGTTTTGCCTCGGCAAGAACCTCTACCGTAATCTTATCACCCTGTTTGTAATCGGCAGATTGTCCTTTGAGGCGGAATTCTCTTATGAATCTCTTGGGAATATCGTTAGCTTTCTTCGCATGACCGATTTGCGGCTTATTCTGACGGGACTTTTTCACATCATCGAATCCCATCTGAATCGCTTTATATCCGTCGGTCTGCTCCGTCTTAACCTGCGTAATCGTACAGGGACCTGCCTCTATGACCGTAACCGGCACGATTTTGCCGGCATCGTCATATATCTGTGTCATTCCAACTTTTTTGCCGAGAAGCATCATATTTTACAAAAACCTTTGCGCTTTAATTCCAAAACAAAAACGTAAAGCACTTTTTTGCACTTTACGTTTTATTCATTACAATTTATGCCTTTATCTTCACAAATACACCGGCCGGCACTACGAGTCGATTCAGGGCTTCAACTGTCCTGGCGTTTGCCTCGTAGATGTCTATCAGCCGCTTGTGTGTGCGCATTTCGAACTGGTCTCTGCTCTTTTTATCGACGTGCGGGCTGCGAAGAACGGTATACCTTTCAATCCGCGTAGGCAGCGGAATAGGTCCGCTGACCCTTGCGTTGGTCCTTCGTGCCTGCTCTACTATTTCTTTGGCCGAAGTATCCAGTGCGCGGGGGTCATAAGCCTCCATTCTGATGCGAATTCGTTCCGTTTCTGCTGCCATATAAAGTCTCTAAAAAAACCTTTAAGCTAATTTCTATACAATTACTCAATCTTCTTAACAACCGCCTCGCACGCCTTTGCAAAGGCGAAAACACAAGAGAGTAACTGTTTCAAGATAAGAAATCAACAATAATAATACTGAAAAAAGCCTTTTTTACACAAAATTGCCTTTTCAGCATCTTAAACACAAAAAACAAGACACGGTATATCGTCTGTTTGCCCTGCGATTAAACACTATTACAGCGAGACAAACTCATATATTGCCATAGTAGTTTCTACTACAGATATGTAAATCAGCCCAACTCGGAACGCCCCATCTCTTAGAAGAGGAGGCTCGCTACGGCTGCGGAAGCAAAGTTTATATCAGATATATCGGAACAGGTCAATAGTCAGATAGAATTTTTTCTGCAATTTGCTGCGGCACCGGTTCGTAAGTAGCCGGCTCCATAACAAAAGTGCCTCTGCCACTGGTTACGCCCCTTAATTCGCTGGAATAACCAAACATCTCAGCAAGCGGAACTTTGGCGTCAATAACCCTCATGGTGCCGTGCAATTTTGTATCCGTAATCATTCCTCGCTTGCTGATTATATTTCCCTGAACAGCACCGTAATCTGAATCTGGGATATTTACCTCAAGCTTCATAATCGGCTCGAGCAAAATAGCTCCCGCTTTTTTAAGCCCTTCCCGAATAGCAAGCCCGGCTGCCTGCTCAAAAGCCAGCGAAGAAGAATCAACCTCGTGGAAAGAGCCGTCAATTAACGTAACTTTAGCGCCGACAACAGGATAACCAGCAAGCTCGCCACAGCCCAAAGCATCTTTTACGCCGCTTTCCACAGCGGGTATATATTCTCTGGGTATTACGCCTCCGATTATCTTGTTTGCAAATTCTGTCTCTTTACTATAATGCCCAGTTTCATCCATCAAAGGCTCAATGGTAATAACAACATGACCATACTGGCCGTGGCCGCCGGTTTGGCGAATAAATTTCCCCTCCGCCTCGGCCTTGAAAGTAATCGCTTCCCTGTAGGCAACTTTAGGTTTTCCAACCCTGACGTTAACCTTCAGGTCTCTTACAAGTTTGTGCTGAAGAATCTCGAGATGCAGCTCTCCCATTCCGCTGATAATAGTCTGCCCTGTTTCAGCATCGAATTTGCATTTGAATGTCGGGTCTTCTCTTCTTAAAACCGCCAGAGCCTGTGAGAGTTTATCCCTGTCAGCGGTGCTGTGCGGTTCTATCGACATGCTCATAACGGTCTCGGGAAAAGTGATACTTTCAAGTATTATCGGACTTTTGGTATCACAAAGTGTATCTCCGGTGAGGGTGTCTCTCAGGCCGACACAGGCAATGATGTCGCCTGCACGGGCAGATTGAACAATCTCCCTGCTGTTGGCGTGCATTTTGAATAATCTGGTAATATTTTCCTTGCAGTTCCTATTAGGATTGAGAACTCTGGTGCTGCTTTTGAGAGTGCCCTGATAAATTCTGAGGAAATAGAGGTCGCCGTGCTTGTCGCCGATGATTTTGAAGGCGAGAGCGACAAGACTTTTGCGTGTATCGCATTTGACAGTTATCTTTTTTTGACTATCCGTCGGCAGATGCGCTATTATATCCGGCTTGTCCAGCGGCGAAGGAAAATATCTGCCGACGCCGTCGAGAAGTCTTTGAACACCTATATATCTAAGAGCCGAGCCGACAAAAACGGGATGAATCTTTCCTGCGCAGGTTCCTTTTCTAATCGCTTTATGAATTAAATCTTCTTCAACGGGTTTATCGTGGACGTATTTGTCCATTAACTGCTCGTCAAATTCAGCGAGGCTTTCGAGCATATCGTGTCGATATTTTTTTGCCTGCTCCAGAAGATTTTCCGGAATATCCTGTTCTTCAAAACTTGCGCCGAGCTTTTCAGTTTTGTAGTAAACAGCCTTCATTTCAATAAGGTCGATAAGCCCTTCGAAAGTCATATCTGCACCGATAGGAATCTGGACGCAGACAGGATGAGCAATAAGTTTTTCTTTTATACTGGCAATAGACATTTCAAAGTCTGCGCCGGTTTTGTCCATTTTGTTGATGAAGCAGATGGCGGGGAGATGATATTTCTGGCCCTGCCGCCATACGGTTTCGCTTTGGGCCTGGACGCCTTCGGAAGCATCAAAGACGGCAATCGCGGCATCGAGAACTCGCAGCGACCTTTCTACTTCAGCGGTAAAATCGACGTGGCCGGGGGTGTCGATAAGGTTGATTATCCACTCTTTCCAGTGACAGGTAGTGGCGGCGGATGTGATGGTAATACCCCGTTCTTGTTCCTCTTCAAGGTAGTCCATAACGGCGGTTCCATCGTGCACTTCGCCCATTTTATACGTTTTTCCGGCGTAATAAAGGATACGTTCCGAGACGGTGGTTTTACCGGCGTCGATATGAGCCATTATTCCAATATTGCGTATTTTATTTAGTTTTTCCGGCATATTTTTCGTATTTCGAATTTATATAAGTGAAAAAAAACTGCCATAAATTTTCAAAAAACAACCTATGGCAGTTATAATTATTATTTAAATTACCAGGCGAAGTGAGCGAATGCTTTGTTTGCCTCAGCCATTTTATGGATATTTTCGCGTGTTGTTACTGCGCCGCCCTGTTTGTTGTAGGCATCGATAAGCTCAGAGGCAAGTCTTGCCGACATTGGTTTTCCTTTTTTGCTTCTTGCCGAGGCGATAATCCATCTGAAAGCAAGTGACTGCTGGCGTTTTGAGTTGACGGGCATAGGAACCTGATAGCTTGCACCGCCGACTCGTTTTGAGCGGACTTCGATATAAGGTTTTACATTATTGACAGCGGCTTCGAAGATTTCCAGCGGCTTGACATCCTTAACCTGTCTTTCGACTATCGTCATAGCATCGTAGAAAATCTTTTGCGCAACGCTTTTTTTGCCTTGCCAGACGAGTGTGTTGATAAACTTCTGCACCAGTTTGCTGCTGAACTTCACATCCGGTTTTAATTGTTTTATGGAAGCTGTCCACTTTTTTGCCATATTTTTGCCTTTTAATTTTTACCTTTTAACTTTTCTTCGCGCCGTATTTACTTCGGCTTCGTTTGCGGTTAGCCACGCCTGCGCTATCGAGAACGCCGCGGACAATATGATAACGGACGCCCGGCAGGTCTCTTACTCTTCCGCCCCTGACAAGGACGGTGCTGTGTTCCTGCAGGTTATGGTCGATGCCCGGGATATAGGCCGTAACTTCTTTGCCGTTTGTTAGTCTTACACGGGCGATTTTACGCAATGCGGAGTTCGGTTTCTTTGGCGTTTGAGTCCTGACTATCAGACAGACGCCTCTTTTCTGGGGCGAGCCTGATATATCAGAGATACGCTTTTTACCTTTGTGTTTTCTGCCATTCTTTACTAACTGATTTATTGTCGGCATTCTTTACTCCGAAAAAATTCCAAATTATATTATTCAAGACCCAACGCTGCTCTTGCAGCGGCCTCGGCCAGAGCCTCGGCATCGTGAGTCTCCTTAAGTTCCGCAAGTTCTTTCGGCAGCGGAGCTTTCGCAAGGTGTTTAACGGTCATTTCAAGGTGAGGCTTGAAAGCTGTGCCTGCAGGAATCAGATGGCCGAGTATTACGTTTTCCTTCAATCCGACCAATTGGTCCACTTTACCAATTAAAGCCGCTTCAGTCAATACCTTGGTTGTTTCCTGGAAGCTGGCGGCTGAGATGAAGCTTTCTGACTGCAGCGAAGCCTTTGTAATACCCATAAGTATCGTTTTTGCCGTTGCCGGCCGCGGCTTTTTCCCTTTAGCGCTTTGTCCGCCCAGTTTTTCTACCTTTTCGTTGGCCTGTTCAATTTCCGCTTTAGTGTATACTTCTCCAACAACAAGGTCGGTTTCGCCGGCATCGGAAATTTTGAGACTGCCGGCAAGTTCTTCGCTCGATTTCCTGAAGTTATTTTTCGACACGATATCGCCCGGCAGGAAACCGCTGTCGCCGACCATTTCAATCTCAACCTTCTGCATCATCTGTGAAAGAATAATTTCTATGTGCTTGTCATTGATGGTTACATTCTGCGAACGATAGACATTCTGAACCTCGGCAAGCAGATACTTCTGCAGAGCCTCTTCGCCTTTGATTCTCAGAATATCATGCGGCACCAAAGGACCATCGGTCAGCGGGTCTCCCGCTTCAACCGTATCGCCGGCGTGCACGTTCAGGTGTCTGTCACGCGGAACGTGATGCTCCTTTTCCATTTTCTCGCTTCTGATAATAATAGTCATTTTGCCGCGGCGTTTATCGCTTTTCAACTCAACCTTACCGCTGATTTCGGCCATAGCCGCGGGCTCTTTCGGCTTTCTTGCCTCGAAGATTTCCGTTACTCTCGGCAGACCGCCGGTAATATCTTGTGTACCGCCCGCTCCGCGAGGCTGCCTTGCAAGGAGCTGACCTGCCTGTATTTTTTGTCCTTCATTGACCTCTATTCTTGCCTTTGCGGGCAGATAGTGGACGTCGAGGATTTTGCCGCTTTCATCTTCAATGATAACCTGAGGATGTTTATCTCCCTTGTGTTCGATAACGACAGGTTTGCCCTTCTGGCCTTTTCGTTCTTCTTCGACTCGCATCGTTTCGCCGTCTACCACGTCAACAAAGCGAATAATTCCGCCGACTTCCGCCAGAATCGGCACCATATG
>JBAVNP010000100.1:0-4179 GCA_049691175.1 Sedimentisphaerales bacterium | reverse complement strand
AAAAACGACCGTCCTTGGACAGAGCAGCCACCGGCGATGAACCCTGCCTTTACCGAAAAATGGTTTCTCCGCTGCAAAGACCTTGTGGATAAGTATCAACCAGACCTCCTTTATTTCGATAACATTGGGGAACTGCCGCTGGACAAGGCTGGTCTGGATATCACGGCGCATTATTATAACGCCAGCCTCAAACGGCATAGCGGCAAGCTGGAGGCCGTAGCAAACTGCAAGGGACTCAGCAAGAAAAGGCGGAATGCTGTTGTCGAGGATATCGAGCGCGGCGTAGCCACCGATATCCTGCCTGAACCGTGGCAGACCGATACCTGCATTGGGTCGTGGCACTACAGCCGCGATATAGCGGAGAAGAACAAATACAAGACTGTACAGTATGTAATACACCTGCTTATCGATGTTGTGAGCAAGAACGGCAATCTCCTTCTCAGCATTCCAATTCGCGGCGACGGCACTATCGACGAGCACGAGGTTGCTTTCCTCGAGGGTATGGCAAAGTGGATGAACATAAACAGCGAAGCTATTTTCAACACGCGACCATGGAAAGTGTTCGGAGAAGGTCCGACAAAAGTCAAAACCGGAATGTTCTCCGAAAGTGAAACACAGCCCTACACCGCCAGGGACATCCGTTTTACGCGGTCTAAAGATGACAAGATTTTATACGCTATAGTTCTCGTATGGCCGGATGACGGCAAAGTTATTATCCGTTCTCTGGCAAACTCGGCGGGCAATGTAACAGGCGTCAGCCTGCTTGGACATAAAAAGCATCTATCCTGGAAACAAACGGAAAATGGTTTAGAGATTCAGTTTCCGCCTAAAGCTCCCTGTCAATTCGCTTATTGCCTGAAGGTAACGGGCGGGCCTTTTACTCCAGCCAAACAATAGGCCGACTTTTGGCGCAAAAAATTTTGGGCTATGAGATAGGTAAAACCTGATCGCAGCGGGGACATCGCACTTTATCGGTTTTGTAATTCGGGGGTATCTTAAGTTTCAGGCCGCAGGAGCAATTCACAAAACGATAGCCGATTGTCCGCTGCATAATATCGCCGATGTTCCTGTGCTGATTTTTAAAGTCCGGCGACGGCTGCTGTGAAGCTGAACGAACCCCAACCGTCTCATCCTTAAGAGCAGATGAAGGTATAGGAGTTGTGCGGCTTGTCGTTTTATTAAAAGCATCCGAATAATCCACAAAGGAAGCACCTGCCATACCGCGAAGTATTTTTATTCTTTCCGAAATAGGCGGATGAGTGCTCGTTAAATCCGACAGTTTCATTCCTTCCTTCTGCAAAGGATTTACAATATACATCGGAGCGGTAACTTTGTTGGCGACAGCGAGAGGGACCGTATTTTGCGAAATTTTTTCAAGCGCACTCGCCAGGCCTTCAGGATAGCGAGTCAATCTCGCTGAGCCTGCGTCAGCAAGATATTCACGCCTTCTGGAAAGTGCAAAATATAAAAGCGTCGCCATAATCGGGGCAAGTATGGCACAGATAATCGCGATAAGAAGCATAATGGCCTGCGCACCGCCGGCATTTCTGCCTCTCGATGAATACCGTCTGCCTGAACCCATCGAACTGTAAAACATACTGCGAAGAAAGACCTGTGAAATCAGTGTTATCGCGCCGAGCATAACGCCTGCAACGGTTACAAATAAAATATCACGATGAAGAATATGGCTCATCTCGTGGCCGGCAACACCCTGCAATTCATCCCTGTTGAGTTTGCCGAGCAGGCCTGCCGTAACGGCTAATGAGGCACTTTGCGGACTTCTGCCTGTGGCAAAGGCGTTAGGAGCGGGGTCGTTTATTATGTAAACCTTCGGCATCGGCAATCGGGCCGCGATTGCCATTTCCTCAACAACATTAAATAACTGCGGATGAACGTCTTTCGTAACCGGCATCGCCTTGCTGGCAGCAAGAAATATCGCATCGCCGCTGGAGAAACTGACCAAAGCAAGAACAAGCCAGATAACCAGGGCAACAACAACCCCAAAAACCCCCGCCTGCGGGTCACCAGAAACCGACATTCCGATTATCCAACCCAAAAGACCGAGCACTGCCGCCATCAATATAAGCAGCAGGATTGAATTTCGCTTATTGGCCCGTATCTGCTCCCACATATAAAATTAATTTCCGAAGCTAACTTTTGGAACAGCTTTTTCAGCAGAATCTTCTATTTCAAAAAAGTCCCGCTTTGCGAAATTAAACATTGACGCAATGATGTTCGACGGAAACATCTGGGTTTTGTTATTGAAGAACAAAACCTGGTCATTATAAGCCTGGCGGGAAAAGGAGATTTTGTTTTCCGTGCTGGAAAGCTCTTCCTGCAGAGCAAGAAAATTCTGGTTTGCCTTTAAATCGGGATAAGCCTCGACCGTAAGCAGGAATTTGCTCAACGCCCTGCCGAGCACGCCTTCGGCTTTGGCGGATTCGACAACGCTTTTGGCGCCCATCGCCTGACTGCGGGCATTTGTAACAGCTTCGAGAGTCCCGCGCTCGTGCTGCATATAGCCCTTTACGGTCTCAATGAGATTTGGTATCAGGTCGTGGCGTCTCTTGAGCTGAACATCAATCTGCGACCAGGCATTATCAACCTGATTACGCAGTCTGACAAGAGAGTTGTACATACCAATTATGGCAACAACAATAACAAGCGATACAAGAATAATTATCCCTATCATAAAACGTCCTTTCCGATTTTAAACTGCACTGAACTTATGAACAGTAAGATGTCTGTAAACATCACCCGGCTCAAGCACCACAGAAGGAAAATCCGGCTGATTGGGCGAATCGGGAAAATGCTGCGTTTCCAGACACAAAGCACCATACTTTTTATAAACGGCGCCGGATTTGCCTTTTACGCCATCAAGGAAATTGCCGGTATAGAACTGGATTGCCGGCTCAGTCGTGTAAATCTCCAGCACCCTGCCGCATTTGGGCTCAACAACCTTTGCGGCATAAGAAAGCTCTGCCGGCGAATGCTTGTTAAGAATATAATTGAAATCATATCCGAGCCTGAATTTTCCGATATTCTCGCCGATAGGTCTGGGCTCTGTAAGGTTAAATTCGGTATCCTCGACAGGTCTGATTCGTCCGTCAGGAATATAACTACTGTCAACAACTGTAATCCTGTCGGCATTTATCTGTATCTGATGAGAAAGGATATCGCCGCCATCGTGGCCGGCAAGATTGAAATAGCTGTGATTGGTAAGGTTTATAATTGTTTTCTTGTCCGTCGCCGCTTCGTAGCTGATTTGCAGCTCGTCATCATCGGTCAGGGTATAAGTAACGGAAACATCGAGATTGCCGGGATAACCTTCTTCACCGTCGGGACTTAAATATTCGAATACCACACTGCAGACATTGTCCTTTTCAAATGCCTGACCCTGCCAGGGAGCTCTGTTAAAACCCCTGATTCCGCTGTGGAGATGATGTTTGCCGTCATTGGCGGCCAGCCTGTATTCTTTGCCGTCAAGGGTGAATTTCGCATTAGCTATGCGATTGGCAAAACGACCGACTGTACAGCCGAAATAGCATTTATCATTCATATAGCCCGCAAGGTCATCATAACCGAGAACAATGTCGGCCGGCCTGCCGCTTTTGTCGGGAACTTCGAGCGAAATAAGAGTCGCTCCAAATGAAATTAGTTTTGCCTTTAAGCCGGTTTTATTTTTCAATACGAAAAATTCGATATTTTTACCTTGGCTCAGACTTCCGAAACTTCCTTTTTCAACCGCCATTTTTCACCTCGCTTCCGCCGCCAAATATTTGCGACAGGAGTTTTATTACCTTTCGCTCCTTATCAAAACTGCCCTTTGCAAGAACCTGCGGCAGTTCTCCCCTGTCAAACCACAGGCCGTGCCCTTTCGGGCAGCGGTCAATAATAACAGGCTCACCTTCGCTGCCTGCGGTGAGTCCGTCGAATCCGCCGGCATGAATTTTCTGCATTTTTTTCAGACATATCGGGCAGGAGCGAACTTTTTCCTTAACGCCAGGGGCGTGATGGAAAGAGCTTACAAGCTGTTCGGTCTGCTGCGCATCGGCAAATAACAGTTCGAGCTCGCCCGCATCGAGCCAGATGCCGCCGCAGTCTGTGCAGTGGTCGACTTCGACCTGCTCAAGCTCCAGCACAATCATCGCACTTTTACACAGTGGGCAGTCCATTTCA
>JBAVNP010000099.1:0-2931 GCA_049691175.1 Sedimentisphaerales bacterium | reverse complement strand
ACATTAGACCCACAAACCAGAACCATCAACCTAAGAGTCAATGTGCCTAATCCTGATGGGAAATTAAAGCCTGAAATGTTCGTCCGCGCCGTCGTGAGGTCAAAAGTTGCTATGGGGGGCAATATTATGGATCCCAATATGGCGGGAAAATGGATTTGCCCGATGCATCCATCCGTAGTCAAAGATGCTCCCGGTCAATGTGATATATGCGGAATGAATTTAGTTAAGACTGAAACTCTCGGTTATGTAAGTGCACAGAAACCTGAGCTTGCTCCGCTCGTAATTCCTGCGACCGCACCGCTGGTAACTGGAAAAAGGGCGGTCGTATATGTCAGATTGCCCGACCCAAACAAACCTTCCTTCGAGGGCAGAGAGGTCGTTTTAGGTCCCAGAGCAGGCGATTATTATATCGTTAAAGAAGGACTGGCCGAGGGTGAATCTGTCGTTACAAACGGCAACTTCAAGATTGACGCCGACCTTCAGATACAAGCCAAACCAAGTATGATGAGCCCGGAAGGTATGGAAAAACCGATGCCTGCCGGTCATCAACATTAAATTTTTGAAGGGATAAAAAATGAACGGTAAAAAAATACTAACGCTGTTGGTAACAGGATTAATAGCGGTTTGTCTGCTCGTAATAGCAGGCTGCCAGAAAAAAACGGAACCTGCCGCTCCGTCTGCACCGGCAACGCCGGCAGCAGAAGCCAATGCGGCTGTTTCAGCGGCAGTTGAACAAACAATGTGCCCCGTGATGGTGATGGCTATCGATAAAAATATCTTTACGGAGTATCAGGGCAAAAAAGTTTATTTCTGCTGTCCGTCCTGCAAAGAAGCATTCGAGAAAGAACCTGAAAAATATATCGCGAAACTGCCCCAGTTTAAAAAATAGGCCGGTCTCTTATAAAAAGGACGTCCAATGAGCGATAGTGAACAGAGTCAGCCGAAAGGGGTTATTGCCGCTATAATCCGTTTCTGCCTGGAAAATAAGCTTGTAGTCGCGCTTCTGGCGGCGTTTATAATCCTCTGGGGATTGCATACCGCTCCTTTTGATTGGGAATTTAAGTTTTTGCCGAGAAATCCTGTGGCAGTCGATGCGATTCCGGATATAGGCGAAAACCAGCAGATAGTATTTACAGACTGGCCCGGCCGATCGCCCAAGGATGTCGATGACCAGATTACATATCCGCTGACTACCGCTCTGATGGGCGTGCCAGGCGTCAAAACAATCCGCAGCTATTCGATGTTCGGCTTCTCGAGCATCTATATAATTTTTAACGAGAAGATAGACTTTTACTGGTCGCGGAGCAGAGTTCTGGAAAAGCTGAATTCCCTTCCTGCAAACACTCTTCCACAAGGTGTCCAGCCGATGCTCGGGCCTGATGCGACAGCACTGGGCCAAATCTTCTGGTACACTCTCGAAGGAATGGATGAAAAAGGCAACCCGACCGGCGGATGGGACCTTGAAGAACTAAGAACCACTCAAGACTGGTTTGTCCGTTACGCTCTGCTTAGCGCCGAAGGAGTAAGCGAAGAGGCCTCCATCGGCGGATTCGTAAAAGAATATCAAATCGACGTCGACCCTGACGCGATGAGAGCCTATAAAGTTTCCCTTGAAGATATTTTTATGGCGGTCAGGGCTTCCAATGTCGATGTCGGCGCAAGAACCATAGAGATAAACAAAGTTGAGTATATAATTCGAGGACTCGGTTTCATAAAGAAACTTTCAGACATCGAAAACACAGTCATAAAAGTCAATGACCGTGTACCGATATATGTCAAAAACATCGGAAAAGTCTCTTATGGTCCAGCCCTTCGCCGGGGCGCGCTCGATAAAGCAGGCGGTGAAGCTGTCGGCGGCGTCATTGTCGTAAGATACGGCTATAACCCTCTGCAGGCCATTAAAAACGTAAAAGCAAAGATTGCGGAGCTTTCGCCCGGCCTGCCTAAAAAAACACTTGCCGACGGCACAGTCTCACAAATCAAGATTGTTCCATACTACGACCGTACAGGCCTTATTTATGAAACGCTCGGGACATTGGAAACGGCAGTAAGACAGGAAATCCTGATAACTATTATTGTTGTTATCGTAATGCTGATGCATCTTCGCAGTTCGGTTCTTATAAGCTCAATGATGCCGCTGGCGGTATTGATGTGTTTTATCGCAATGAAAACTTTCGGTGTCGACGCCAATATTGTTTCACTTTCCGGCATCGCAATAGCAATCGGCACAATTGTTGATATGGGCATAATTATTTGTGAAAATATTTTAAACCATCTTAATGAGGCAAAACCGGAAGATAACAAACTGGAGGTTGTTTTTAACGCTTCATACGAAGTCGGCAGCGCTGTTCTTACGGCTGTGTCCACTACTGTTGTCGGTTTTCTGCCGGTCTTTTTTATGACCGGTTCTGAGGGCAAACTTTTCAAGCCTCTGGCTTTTACAAAAACATTTGCACTTATATCTTCAATAATTATTGCCCTGACCATTATTCCATCCGCTGCACATATACTGTTTACAAAAAGCTTCCAGATAAAACGATGGGCTCGATACATACTGGCCGTTTGCATAATAGCTGCCGGTATCGCAGCAGGTTTTGTAATTGGATTTTGGCCCGGTTTGGTTATTGCCGTTATCGGAATTTATTATCTCGTCAAAGGACGCCAAGATTCCCAAAAACAATCTTCCAAAAGCGGGCTCGTCGCCAATATTTTCGCGATAGCACTGGTAGGTATATTCCTTACCCTGGATTGGCTGCCGATGGGGCCGGCAAAAGGTGCTATTCTAAACATTATTTTTGTGGTTGTTCTAATCGGCGGTTTGCTTTCGTTCTTCCATTTCTTCCAAAAATACTATCCTTTAATTCTTAACTGGTGCCTCGAAAATAAACTTAAATTTTTATCGATTCCGCTGCTCATTATCATCCTCGGCGG
>JBAVNP010000098.1:0-1904 GCA_049691175.1 Sedimentisphaerales bacterium | reverse complement strand
ACAGTTTTCCGCTATTATCGCCGCTCGAGTTGACACAGCTCTAACCATACTCTCACGAAGCGAGTTCTTTTCCCAGCCGAGAAATGCCACCCCCGCCAGCACCAAACCGGTAGTGCACGCTGTCATGACTATCACCATCAGCTTGTTTTTTATCGTCATGTTTCGCAAAATAACCATAAACTAATTCTTCGCATCCTGCTCTTCTCCGATTACCTTCTTTGCCAGCCTTAAAAGCTGCGACCTGATTTGAAGTTTGGCCTGCCTGGCGGCAGTTAAATTGATTTCAAAACGGACTTTGTCTTCCTCGAGGACAAAATTAATCATCCCGTTCGATTCAAGGAATTTTCCCATACTCCCAACCATCAGAACATTGCTGTCTTTAATCAATGCTGTAATTTCGTTCATCACCGCTTGTTCCGAACGGCAGATATACAATAAATGACATTTTTCAATATCTTCTATTGCCTTGTTCCGTTCGGCTTCACTGCTTTTCTTTAGTTCTTCAAGCCCCTTAAATCGCTTTACAATAACACTCCTATTATTGACCTGTTTATCTTTAATAGGCTCAAAGGCATTTTCAAACGGGTCGTTACCCATAATACCTATAATTATTGGGTCAGCGCTGCCGCCCATTTTTTCGGGGGGCCAATCGACAAACATTAAAAAGTTATATAGAAATGCCGCCTTGATTTGATATTCACGGTTGGACGAAGATTCAGCGCGGGATTGTGCCGCCAGCAACAAAACCAAAAATACGACTGCGAAGATATAAGTCTTAATTTTCACTACTTTTTTGCTCACAGTCCATAAAGCTTAATTGTCGTTTAATAAAATCGGCTCAAACAAGAGGCCTGTTGACTAAATAATTCGTTTTATACGTAAAAATAAACAGGAATGCCCCTATCAAAAAGTTATCGGCCGTTTCCAGGCACAGTGAAGCAGCATACGTTAAACTTATTAATAAAAATCCCATATACCCTTTAATTGTATGACACGACTCTTTAAAACTATTTTACGGCCTCCCACAAATCGCATTATCAGTACTGATAATGCGGTTTCTTTGAAGTGTAAAATAGCTTCTCGTATCACCCGGCGATTTCGCATTTATTCATCCAAAAAAATATTCCGTTTTGCCCCCTACTTCTTATAAAAATTAGTCAACTAACGCCGTGAATTAAGACGATATAGGACATAATGTTATAGTCTTATATTAGAGTCTTAATTGATTGATTTAAGGTAAAAAAATGTCCGAGGCGAAAAATAAAGACTACAATTTACGGTGTGTCCGGCACATTACCATATTCTTACTAATCCTCTCCGCTTTTTCATTCAATACTCTTGGTGCCAATGTATCGGACTCAAATGATTTATTCAACTTGTCTCTCGAGCAGCTTATGAACGTTGACGTCTATGCTGCCTCAACTCTCACCGAGAGGAATCCACGGAAAACTCCTGCGAGTGTAACTACTATTACCTCAAGGGATATTGCATTAACGCCTGCGCGGAACATACTTGATTTGATAGAAATTTACGTCCCCGGTGCAATGTATATGGCTCACAGCGGCGGGCCGCTGCCGGGCATTAGAGGATTTCTCGTTGACAGGCCCTACAAGTATCTTGTCAACGTAAATGGAATAAATGTAAATATTAAACCGATATGGGGCGCTCGACTGGAACTATTGAACTGGGAACTGAGCGATATCGACCGCATTGAGGTTGTTCGCGGCCCCGGCTCAGTTATTTATGGACCAGGCGCTATCGGCGGCGTTATTAATATTTATACGAAAAGAGGCAAGCAGGCGCCAGGCTTTGAAATCGGCGGCCAGTACTGGGGCAAATACGACAGCCGCGGCAATTATGTCAGCTATGGATACAACAAGGACCAATTCGACCTTTATACCTAC
>JBAVNP010000097.1:0-3233 GCA_049691175.1 Sedimentisphaerales bacterium | reverse complement strand
ATGTTATGCTGCTTATGGTAAATACCGCAATAACCGATAATTTTAAGATATTTTGTTTTTTCATTTTAATTACCCTCACAAAAATATTTTTATTGTTTATTGATGATACGGACAGAATTTATTTCTTTCAATCTGATTTACTCTACAACGGGCTTTATAATTCTGACAATCGTTTGAAGGTGTCATATAGAAATATTCTCCCCCTTGATGGTCACATCCAACCGTATGCCCAATTTCGTGAACCAATGTGCTCTGGTCCGGCGAATCGCCTACCCGAATAGAGAAATTTTTAAATAAAAATATAACCCCGCCATCATCAGCTCCCGGGCAATCTAAATATGACCTGTCAAACAAAACGACGGCTCCTCGTGCCTGTTCCGATGGCAATAAGCACTCCTCAACAGCAAGCAAATCCGGATAGCTACCCAAATATCCATCGTAAGGCGGTATATTCCAGGAGTTTGTAATACTATAAATGGAAAGAGTGACATAAAAGGCATAATCATCATTCCCGTCTATTTTTCTCAGTTTGTAAGACGCCGTAGAAAACAAATTTGCCATTGATCCAGAGGAACTGCTGCAAGAAGAGTGCACTTTGACGCAGTAACTATGCTCAAAAACAAAGGGTGGCTCTACTGGGTCATAAACCAAAGGATCTGAACAGACAGTTGCCTCACCATCAACAAACCCATCACTATCATTATCAGTTCCAACCGGGTAAACACTCATAGAAACCACACCACTATATCCGTCAACGTAACCATCGCCGTCGGTGTCAACATTATTTGGTTTTGTCCTGGCCAGATATTCCTGCAGATTCGTTAAACCATCGCCATCATAATCATCGTCAGCATCATTGGTCATCGGATTCAGACCATAAGCAGCTTCCCATTCATCCGCCATACCATCTTCATCAGCATCGGTTAGTATATGCAGCCAGCAATAGGCAAAGTTAGCCAAGTCATTATTATCTACAAGATAGCTACCGTCAAAATCGCCATCCAAATCCATTCCAAATCGCTGCCAGTTAGCTGCAAAAACAGCAAAGTCTCGGAAATTAATTATTCTATCCAAATTGAAATCAGCAAGGAAACAAAAATCTTCTGTAAAGTCCATTGCCATAGGAGGCTCTTCGCCGGAATTATCTTCATTTGTAATTGTATCCTGTGAAGATTCTTGTTGTTCATTAAAATCATTCGGCTCTTGCTCGCCGAATATAAGCGTTTTGTCAGAAAAACTCACTGGTTCACAATTCACATCCGCTGCAAATCCATCGAGAATTGAAACGATAACCTGTCCGCTGTTATATCTAAACTTAAAATACCCACAATACCGTTTGCTTCTCCCAGCCACGATACACCGCCCAAATCATATATTACGTTATTGACATCGTCAATATATGGCTCAACCGGCCAGTCAATATCCCAGCCGAACTCGTTGCAATCTGTCGGGCTCATTGCGGAAATAATATTTGCATTGCCTTCTACCTTGACGGTAATGTCCATAGCAAACAATGGTATATCAGTCTGGATTTGTATGGTGATTTCCTGATTTGGCTCCGGTATAAATTCCTGCCCGGCAAGTTCAACTACATCAGCAGATACGGTACCAACAAATAGAACCGTCAAAAGAATTGAAATTCCTGCGTTCTTCCTCACTTTTTCTCTCCTTATTAAATTGTTAATTTTTCTCCGCTGTGAGTGTGTCCGTATCGATTATTAAACGGCCAAACTGTTTTAAAAACAAGGCAATTCTTCGTGTTCTTGTCCATTATTTCTCTCTGCACCCTTTAAATTGACGGTAGTTACCAGGACTCAAGTGAATTATTCACTAGTACAACGATATTGACTTTTCAGATTATCTCATTGATTAGACGGGCTCGATGAATTTATATAACCCATAACGGACTCGGCCTAAAGGAGTTACGATTGTTACCCTTTTTATCCCTAATTTTTTTCTTTCTTTAAAGGCTCAAAAATGGTATTGTGTTACCCTGCTAAAACGTTTCAATCCGCAAATTAACGATAAATACCAGCGACTAATTTTAATGGCGAATACGAAAATAAAAAATAAGGGTGATTATCTGGCTTTTGAGGAAGCGATAGCCGATATCGACCGTCAGACATCTGAGCTTACGAAATTAAGTTCGGTCAAGGGCATAGACTATTCGGCTGAAATCCGCAAACTCCAGCACGAACAGGTTATGGAGTTTAAGCGGATATACTCAAATCTCACCGCCTGGCAGACTGTTCAGGTGGCAAGACACCCCAAAAGACCTTTGCTGGGCGATTATCTGAATCTGATGGTAAAGGATTTTCGCCAGCTCCACGGCGACAGATGTTTTGGCGATGACCACGCGATGGTTTGCGGCACAGGCCATATCGGCAGGGAAAAAGTTCTGGTTATCGGCCAGAACAAAGGCCGCGATACAAAAGAAAAGATAAAATGCAATTTCGGCTGCGCTAATCCTGAAGGTTATCGAAAAGCGCTTGCCAAAATGAAATTTGCCGAAAAATTCAATATCCCCGTCGTAACTTTTATTGATACGCCCGGCGCTTATCCGGGTATCGGTGCCGAAGAACGAGGCCAGGCGCAGGCGATAGCGGTAAACCTGATGGAGATGTCGCGATTGCGTGTGCCGGTTATATGTATAGTCATCGGCGAAGGCGGCTCAGGCGGTGCGCTGGGAATTGGTGTCGGCGACAGGCTTGCGATACTTGAGTATGCTTATTATTCGGTTATTTCGCCGGAAGGCTGCGCCGCGATTCTCTGGCGCGACGGCTCAAAGGCGCAGGAAGCCGCAGAGGCGCTGAAACTTACAAGCAAAGAGCTTCACAGATTGGGCATCGCCGACGCGATAATCGCAGAACCACTCGGAGGAGCGCACAGAAATATTCACGATACCGTTTATAATGTTGAACAATATATCGTCAGAACGCTGCGCGAGCTGAAAAGAGTCTCCATCGAAAACCTGCTCGACAGCAGGTATAAGAAATTGCGGACAATCGGGAATACCGCGACAAAGATGGCGCCCGCCGAAATTTCAAAACCGCCGGCTATCGAAGCCGCCGAAAAATTCATCAAGGCCGGAAGAATTAAAAAAGCCGCTCCCGTGGAAGCGAAAGTATAACAGCAGAGGCGTTTTTTCTAACAAACCGAAATATGCGATGTGGGCCAACTGTTATATTCTGTTTTTATTGGCCTTTGATTTTTATGGTTCTGGGGTCGAGGCC
>JBAVNP010000096.1:0-9893 GCA_049691175.1 Sedimentisphaerales bacterium | reverse complement strand
CGCTAAAAGCGGAGAAATTTAAAATGTCAAAAATTCATTTTCAAATTTCGTATCCAACAATTATCGAAAGCATCATCGTTTATTTTCTGCTGCGCTATAGAAAAAAGCGATACGGCTGCGCGTTTCGGAAAATTTACCTGACAAAAGGGAAATACGCTATGGTCAGCCCGGAAGACTTCGAGGAAGTAAACAAGCATAAATGGCGAGTTGTCAATAACCATAATGAAACTTATTATGCTGTGCGAATGACATACCCCTGCGGCAGGAAAAAGCTGGTAATGATGCATCGTGAGATTATGAAACTGCCCCCCTTCGACTCCTTCGGCGGTTCGGCGGTGCTCACCACAGGCAAGGCTCAGGACAGGCTTGCCGGGGGCAGGCCATTCGACTCCGCTCATGGCAGGGGAAGGCTCGTCATTGACCACGGAGACGGCGACGGCCTAAATAACACAAGGGAAAATCTAAGCATAGTTACGGCTGCGGAAAACAGCTATAACAGAAGGAAGTGTAAAAATGAGTGCAGCTCAAGATATAAAGGAGTGTCCCGTGAAAAGAAAAGCAACAGGTGGCGGGCAATCATCAATTATAAAGGCATTCCAATACGTCTTGGTTATTTCGATAATGAAATAGAGGCGGCAAAGGCTTATGATGAAGCGGCGAAAGAACTTTACAGAGAATACGCGAAACTGAATTTTGGATAGACCCCCAAGACGACGAACCCTGCCCCCGATGAGATAGTTCCACATCTCACGGGGTAAACTCCGTGATGGCAGGGCTAACCACGAACCCCGCACCAATTCATTATACCGTAGTGATGTAGGAATAATTGAATAGTAAATTGGTGCGGGGCTAACCAAAAAGAGAACCCCCAGTAAAACTGGGGGCTAAACACAAATGAAAACCCCGAATAGTTAATTACTTGCATATTTTGGGCAGGCTGGATAGAATCATAAGCCGAAGTAAATACCTGAAAACAGGAAATATCCGTATCGTTGCGGTTATTGATAGAAAGCCGGCAAATCCGGCAGAATTTTTTCAAAAGTAAGGAAATAATAGAATGAACCTTTATGCAGGAAATCTATCGTTTGATGTCACCGAAGCCGACTTAAAAAAGCTTTTTGAGCCGTTCGGCCAAGTCACAGAAGTGCGTATGATAATGGATAAATTCACGGGTAAAACAAAGGGGTTCGGATTCGTTGAAATGCCCAATAAAGAGGAAGCAGAAAAAGCTATCGCGGAACTGAACGGCAAAGATATGCAAGGTCGGGCAATGACTGTCAACGAGGCAAGGCCGAAGACCGAACGCAGCGGCAGAGGCGGTCATGGCGGCGGACGGGGCGGTTATGGCGGCGGTGGCGGCGGTGGACGAGGCGGCTACGGCGGCGGTGGTGGCGGCGGCGGAAGAAATCGCTACTAACAAAACATGACCTCGCAAGCGAGGTCAACCCCCGGTAAAACCGGGGGCTAAATAATTATGAAATGACGAACCCCGGCAAGGTATTGCCGGGGCTAACCACGAATTTGATTTCCCTTCAATACCTGTCAATGGGCAGGGAAAGGCTTTGCTGGCGAGTGAGGTCGATAAAACTGCCTTTTTGCGCGGCTCTTAACTGAACTGTCCCCAACTCCTGATAAGTATTGTAAAGCAGCGTCAGTTTTTCCTCGTCTTTCGCCTCAAGATACCTTTGCCACTGGCCTTTTTTAGCTCCCCATCTTATTTCCGTGCCGTCTTTTGCGTAAAGCACTATATGAGGCTGCGAGGCGACTCTTCTTCCGCTGAAATTGCTCATATCTATTGATTTTATTTCGGCAAGCAAAGGCTTGTCCGGCACAACCTGGCTGTCCATTCTTTCCAAAAGAGCCAGCAGCTCAACGGCGGCGGCAACATCGTCTCTTTGCCATTTTGTACCAACGTTGCGCCACGATAAAAGATGGCCGGGCACACCCGTAATTTCAACTATCGGAAGTTTCCTCATCGGGATATAATCAAGGATAACAAGCTCATCATCCACATAGAACTGCTGGTCATGGTCCTTTATAAGGCCGAGCGGCTTTCTGTATTTGGCACTAACAGATACCGCCTGATTGCTTACCTGAACCTTAATATCGACGAGCCAGGCGAGCGTCGCAAGATTTTCGCCAACTCTCAAAGCGACATCTTCGGTAAGCTTAATATTACTGCCCGCGGTTGAAATTATTCTTTCTTTAAGCTCCGCACTTCCCCAGTCAGGAAAATCAACAAGCTGAATAGAAACTGTTTTTTCATTCAGGTTCATACTGCTTTTGACAAACCTCTCGAGAAACATAAAACCTGCGCCGATGGCAACAAATACCGCTATGAAGGCAAAGATTACAGCCGTCGTGCGGAGGGCGGCGGACCGCTGCTTGACTTGTGTCTTTGTAAGCTCTTTTGGTGAACTGAACCAGGATTTAAATTTTTTCGCCATTAATTACCGAGCCCTTTTCAGGGCGGACTTAATTATTCTCAAACATAATTGACTCATCTCGATACCCGCTTTGGCGGCCGCCTTGGGCAGAAGCGAATGCGTCGTAAAGCCAGGAATCGTGTTTATCTCTATTACATAAGGAATCCCATCGGGGCTTAAAATCATATCGACCCTGCTGAAATCCCTGCAGCCGAGCGCATTGAAACTTTTTAAGGCAACGTCGTTTATTCTCTGCAAAATCTGCTTATCATCAATGGTATCAAACAAAAACTGGGTAGTATCGTCATTATATTTCGCATCGTAGTCGTAAAACTGATGAGTTGTTCTAATTTCGATAACAGGCAAAGTCTTATTTTCCAGAATTCCTACGGTAATTTCCCTTCCCGCTATGAATTCTTCGAGCATACAATCGCCGAACTGCGCCACACATTTTTCAGCGGCGATTTCGGCATTTTCAGCGCCTTCGACAATCCGGACGCCGACACTGCTGCCCTGCCTGATTGGTTTTATCACAAATTTTGGTTCGACCCTTCGGCCTTGCTCAGGGCAGGCAATCTCACCACAGGCTGGTCCCATTTTCCTGAGTTTTGCGCTAACAGTATTCAAATGTTCGGGATTTCTGATTTCGACATCATCCGGCACAGGCAGTTTCGCCTGCCGCAGAACTTTTTTGCAGGCTATTTTGTCAAATGCCAGTCCGCTTGCTTTTGAATCACAGCCGGTAAAGACGAGATTTTTCTTTTCGCAGATTTTCTGCATCTGCCCGTCTTCGCCGAACTCGCCGTGAAAAACAAGGAAAAAAACATCAATGCTTTTGTCGTCGAGGATTTGGGGACTGGCCGGCTGATAATCCTGCTCGATTACCTCTAATAATTTCGTCTGTTTAAGGGCATCGGCTACACACTTTCCACTTTGAAGGCTAACCTGTCGCTCCGAGCCGACGGCCCCCATCAGAACAGCAACTTTTAAACCGGAAGGTATGTCAAAATCCATTTTTATTATGCCGTTAACAATCTGCTACCAGATTTCAATTTCAAGCTCAAGGTGAACGTTGAATTTTTCTTTTACGTTCTTCCTGACTTTTTCAATAAGCGCGACCACGTCGCTGCTTTTGCAGCCGTCCTCGGCAACGATAAAGTTCGCATGTTTTTCGCTGACGACCGCACCGCCGATTTTGGCGCCTTTCAGCCCCGCCCTGTCTATCATAGCTCCCGCGCTCATACCTCGCGGATTCTTGAAGACACAGCCGGCACTTCTTGTATTCAAAGGCTGCGTATTTTTTTTGTAAATCCACACTTCCTTTACGGTTTTCAGAAGCTGCTGCGGGTCCGCCTGGCACAGTTTGATTTTTGCGCCGAGAATAAACTTTGCGGTAATATTAGTGCTTCTGTAATCAAAGGAAAGCTCCGGTTTTGCCCTTTCAAAAATATTTCCTTCGCTGCCCATTAGAGTAACCGCTTCGACGGCGGAGCCAAAGTCGCCGAAGTGACCGCCGGCGTTCATTCTTACCGCCCCGCCTACAGAACCCGGTATGCCGGCAAGCGTTTCAACGCCGCCAAGACCTTTTCTGACACAATCGAGCACGATTTTATTTAAATCCGCCCCCGCACCGGCAGTAAGAATATCGCCATTAAATTCAACCTTTGCAAATTCGCTGGCGCTTAGTTTGATTACGGCGCCTTTAACGCCCTTGTCATGCACAAGCAGATTAGAGCCGAACCCGAGCACCTTTACGGCTATGTTGTTCTCGCCGCATCGCTTTGCAATATCGGCAAGCTGGTCGGTATTTTGAGGCTGAATAAAATAATCAGCGCTGCCGCCAAGACCGAACCAGGTGCTTTTGCCCAGCGGGAAACTCTTTTCAACTATTTTTTCCAAGCCAACGAATATATTCATCTGTCACCTTCCAGACATCTCCGGCTCCCATACTGATTAAGATATCGCCGGATTTTACATTATCCTTGAGAAAATCGCAAATTTTTTCAAACGAATCAATAAATAAGGCATGGCTGCCCTTTTGCTTTATCGCATCGGCGAGCATCTGCGAGTTCACTTCGTTTTTGCTTTTTTCAGTGTCCCGGACAAAATAAATATCCGGCACAATAGTCATATCGGCAAGTTTGAAACTTTCCGCGAAATCATTCAGCAGAAATCTTGTCCTGCTGTACTGGTGCGGCTGAAAAACACAAAAGATTTTCTTGTTGCCGTATTTTTGCCTGACAGCCTTAAGAGAAGCCTTTATCTCGGTCGGATGATGGGCGTAATCATCGAGAATAATAACGCCGTTGATTTTGGTCTTCTCCATCACCCGCCTGTCCATACCTTCGAAATCGCCCAGACAATCGATAACATCCTTTGCTTCAATTCCAATCGCCTGCGTGCAGGCCACAACAGCAAGGGCGTTTCTCACATTATGTTCGCCGGCCAGTTTGATTTTTGCTGTGCCGAGCAAATCATTGTGATGGAAACAGTCAAATTGAGTAAAGTCCGGCGTGTATTTAATATTTCGAGCGGAAATAGCCGAACCGGCTGCAATACTAAAGGTGAGAATTTCTTTTTTGCCGCTGATTTGAGCCAGGATTTTTGCGACATTGGCGTCCTGCATACCGGCGACAAGAACGCCATCGCTGGAGATATTATCCGCAAAAGCGGCGAAAGCCTCCACGATTTCATCGATACCGGAATAATAATCAAGGTGGTCCGGCTCTATATTTAATATGGCACCGATTTTTGGATGCAGATTAAGAAAACTTCTGTCGTATTCGCACGCCTCAGCGACAAAAATATCGCTGCTGCCGACGCCCGACGATGAACCGAGTTGCAGAATATCGGCGCCGACAACAAAATTAGGTTCGATACCGAGTTTCTTTAATACGCATACCAGCCAGCCGGTCGTAGTGCTTTTCCCATGAGTGCCGGCAATAGCGATTCCCTTGTATCTGTCCATCACCAGGCCGAGCATCTGGGCGTATTTGTAAACCATTATTTTTCTCTGCCGGGCGGCCTGCAGTTCGGGATTGTCGTCTTTTACGGCTGCTGAAATAACAACGCCGTCCAATTTTTCGGGCAGGTTATCAACGCTGTGTCCGACAGCAACTTTTGCCCCGCCCTTTGAGAGCCGTTCGGTTAGAACAGAATCCTGCATATCCGAGCCGGTGATAATCGCTTTTTCCTTCATCAGGATAGCGGCCAGAGCGCTCGTACCGACACCGCCGATGCCGATGAAATGATATCGTTTGTTTTCTGCCGGTGATTTTATCGCCATATTTTTCCTGCCAATCGGCACAAAATACTGATGAGCACTTTTGACAGGCCTGTAATCAGTTATCTGCACAACGGTCTCCGTTTTCATCAGTTCTTGAAACTTCCTTTATAGCCTCAAAATCCGGTTTTGCAATAAAAAAAGCCCCCGTATCTTACGGGGGCTTTCTAAATTCAAATTCCGGAGCTGTTTATTCGTAGAATCGTGTGGCTTCCGTTTCTTCGACGTCTCTATCAAGCTGGTCAGTTTTCATTATCGCCTTGAAGCGAATATCTCCAGCAGCCTTTGCCTTAATGGTAACTTCCCATATCGCTCTTTTGCTTGCCTCAAGCGAGGACAATGGAGCAAAAGTGATGGTATCGCCGGCATAAGAACCATTTGTCGCGCCGGTGCAGCTTACATATTCCATTTGCGGCTCAAGTATCGCCTTGACAGCAATGCCGGTGCCTACGGCAGAGCCCTGATTTGTAACCACGATTCTGTAAGTTGTGGTATTGCCGATTCTTACAGGGTCGGTCAAGTCAATAACCTCAAGCAGAACAGCCGGCACGCCCTTGACCTGAGTCTGAGCGGTAACCGAAACGGTATCGGCACAAACTGCCGAAGCTTTTACGGTATCGACTACTGTTCCGATGTTCTTAGGTCTATATGTAACCGAAGTTTTTGCCGTAGCGCCGGGGTTAAGCTTTGCGACTTTCCACATAACCTTATTCTGCATTAGGACGCCGCCCTGGCCAGCACTGACAAAAGTAACTCCCGCAGGAATCTCATCTTCAATAAGGGTATTGACGGCCGGCCAATCGCCTGTGTTGGTTACAGAAATTTCATAGGTAACTTCCCTGTCAATGTATTGTGTTTCGGGGCCGGTTTTTGTTATGCTCAGCTTGGGCTGCTTTACAACCGTTGTCGCCGCAGGAGATTGAATCTTTATATTTCCATCGGCAAGCACAACAACACTATTGGTATATGTGCCGCTCTGCTGGGCCTTGGCGACAATAGATATGCTTCTGGCAGTCCCTGCGGCAAGAACACCAAGCGGTATTTCAATTTTGTTACTACCTTGGGTAGTTACAAGGCCGCTCGGCAGTTCATCGATAACCTTAACGTTGTTTGCAGGTCCTGTGCCGGTATTTTCAACCTTGATGGTATAATTAATCGCATCGCATATTGACACCTCGGCAGGAGCGGTTTTCGTAACAGCGATATTCGGCTGAATACTTATGGCCTGCAGGCAAACAGGCATTCTGTATGTAACATCTGCACAATTTTTAACAACGCCGCTTGCGACCGCAATACCAGTACCGGTGATTTCCCTTGTTTCTTTGGGGCCTATACTGGAAAACACCCAGACGAGCTTATCGCCCTGAACAGTCGCCGGAGGGGTCGATGCTTTATACTGGAAGTTTTCATTCAGAGTATCTGTTACGACAACATCGGTTATCGCGCCATCGGACAAGTTTGAAACTTTTATTTTAAATTCGAATTCGGCGCCCGTCTGCACCTGCTTCGGCATACACTTTTCAAGTTTTACAACTCCGCAGCCTCCGCAGGGATAGATTCTTTCTGCACAATTGGGAACAACTGGAGGCGGAGGTAAAGGTTTGGGACAAGGTGGTTGGCACTTTTCAGGCAGAGGCATAGGCGCCGGACGGCAGCCTTTTTGCCACATATATTCTACATTCGGGTCTGCCGGCTTTCTGCCGTGCAGCTTCTGCCACGTCTTGCAGCTATAACAGCCTGAAGATACGACTAAAGAAACAAGTAACAAAAGCAATAAAATCTTCTTCATAACCATCCTCCTTCAAAAGGATTATTTTAATAAATTTCTTTCGCCTTTTACCTATATTCACATTTTATCATACTAAACATCTGTTTAGCGAGCAACAATTCCTTTGTTACACGATTTTTTTCAATATCTCCGCAAGGCGATATTATACCATTTATAACTGGGAAAAGGAAGGATTTTTTTATAAAAAAGCGATAATCAGCCGTATTTTCAATCATTTATAGGGCCACAATACAAGACTTGGCAAGTCTTTAAATTTGTTTCCGCCTTAGGCGGACAAGTTTTTATAGTTTTTGACGATTTTGGACAGAGAAGCTATAATTTGGAAAAATGGAATTTTTCGGGAATCAGTAGAATGGAACAGGCACTTATTATCGTTTTAATAATAGCCGTCTTGGCGGTAATTGGTGTTTTACTATGGCTTGCCCATTCGCTGGGAAGTATTCGAACCGCCAGTCAGCAAATTGAGGCACTCAGAGTTGCTCAGGAAAATTTGTCCCAGAACCTTCAAAAATCTCTTATTTCCGGTCAGGATACCGTAAATAAAAATCTTCAGTTTCAGGTCCAGACATTAGAGAAACTCAATAATCAACTCGGCCAGCTTCAAGGGGCCAATCAGAGAGTTATTGAATTAGGGTCTGACGTAAAAAGTCTTCATCAGATACTTGCAAGTCCGAAACTCCGCGGCGGGTTCGGCGAATGGTCTCTGGAAAATATTCTATCAGCCCTGCTGCCTGCCGACAGTTTCACTCTTCAATATAGTTTCCGTGACGGTAAAATTGTCGATGCACTGGTAAAAATGCCGCAATATTCAGTCCCAATCGATGCAAAATTTCCACTAGAAAATTTTAAGAAGCTTCAACTGGCACAAAATGAAGCTGACGCGAAAAAACTCCACAGAGAATTTTTAAAGGATGTTCAGAAACATGTCGACAAGATTGCACAAAGCTATATCAAGCCCGATGAAGGAACACTGGATTTTGCGATTATGTATATTCCTGCCGAAAATATCTATTATGAAGCAATGGTGAAAACCAGCGATGATACGATAAATATTCAGGATTACGCGATGGAAAGAAAGGTCTTTCCCGTTTCGCCGAATTTGCTTTATGTTTATCTTATGACAATCGTAATGGGTCTTCACGGTCTGCAAATTGAAAAACAGGCTGCTGAAATACGACAAAATCTCAAAACTATCAACAATTCATTTGGAGATTTTATATCACTGTGGGACACACTCGGCGGACATCTGCGCAACGCGCACGGCAAACACGATGAAGGGCAGAAGAAGTTAGACAAATTCGTAATGCAGTTAGGACAAATACAAGATAAGGAAAACCCCCAGTAAAACTGGGGGCTAAATATTATGGTAAAAACGTTGGGTTATCATATAACGTGGACAACTTACGGTACATGGTTGCAAGGAGATAATCGCCGTTACGTAAAAGATGGAAAAATTCTTCCTGCCAATGAAGCACTATTGCAGGCTAATAAAAATTTGCAAGTTCAGAATACCGTTAAATTATCAAGTGTTCAGCAAGAAACTGTCCGCCAAGCCATACTCAAAGAAGCGGTACTACAGAAGCAACGCATATATGCCTTATCTGTTCAATCAAATCACATTCACATTGTTGCTGAATACACACCACAGCCAATAGAGAAAATCGTGGCCTATTATAAGAAGGCTGGCAGACTTGCCTTGAAACCACTTGGTTGTGATGGTAAAGTGTGGACGGCAGGATACGACAAAAGATTTTGTTTTGATAAGGAAACTTTGGAGAAAAGGATTAGGTATGTGCAAAACCACAACAAATAATATATTTAGCCCGCCGTTTCACGGCGGGTTCGGAATTTGGGAGATATTTTTATGTTCGTTTTAAATTCTAACGACTTTAATAATGGCGATAACAACAATATTAATCAATTTATTGAATTCTGGTCTCAATTTATTCCACTACCACCAAAGATATATGGCCAAAATGAACGTATATCATATATTCATGAACTTAATCTTGATAATGACTTAACTGAAGCAAATATGAAACGGTTATTGCGTTGGAAGGATCCACGTTTTTTGACTGAAAAAGGAGATCCACACCAGCCTAATCCATTAGTGCAAAATGTTCTTCGTCACATTCAAAACATAAATAATTTTAGGCGGTTTGAAACAGATAAAGAAATAATAGGCCAAATATTTCCGGATGGGTTAATCTACAAGGTATTTTTGTTTCATATTGCAAGACCTACAGATTATCCTATTGCAGACCAGAATATTTTTCGGTCATTTGCAAAAATCAGCGGAAGCCTGATTCCAATAGATAAGAACAGCTATAATACTTACAAAACATTTTTCTTTAACCTTTGCAGGGAAGCACGTATCAACAATAATGATGTGCAA
>JBAVNP010000095.1:0-6245 GCA_049691175.1 Sedimentisphaerales bacterium | reverse complement strand
TTTATGGAGATTGAGATGAACAATATCAAAACCAAAATCGGCCGGTTTGGCCTTGCCGACTATCGCATTGAGATTGGCGCCATCATAATAGCAAAGGCCGTCAACTGAATGAATTATTCTGCAAATTTCTTTTATATCAGGCTCAAAAATTCCGAGTGTGTTGGGACAGGTCAGCATCAACCCTGCCGTTTCGGAATTAACCATTTTTTTCAAAGCACTTACGTCCATCACGCCTCTGCTATCTGAAGGCACCGAAACAACTTTATAGCCTGCGATGGCCGCGCTTGCCGGGTTTGTGCCGTGGGCGCTGTCAGGAATTAAAACTGTTGTTTTTTTATTGCCCTTGTCTCTGTGATAAGCAGCCATAATCATTATGCCTGTCAGCTCCCCATGAGCGCCGGCCATTGGCTGCATCGTAAAACCAGACATCCCTGTTATTTCGCAGAGCAATTTATCCATATCATATAAAACTTCGAGCGCACCCTGTGTAAGAAGACCGCCCATTCTCAACTGCGGCATAAGCGGATGCAAATGCGCAAAGCCCGGATACGATGCGATTCGCTCGGCAACTTTGGGATTATATTTCATTGTGCACGAACCGAGCGGATAGAAATTAGTATCGACGCCGAAATTCCTCCGGCTAAGCTCTGTAAAATGTCTTACAACATCAAGCTCGCTTAATTCCGGCAGTTTTGCGGTTGAACTTCTAAGCAGCTCCTTTTTTATATTTACTGTGGTAGACACATCGCTTTGAGGCGGCAGAACACCGCGGCGATTCGGCACACTTTTATCGAAAATCAGTTTCATCCCGTTAGACATCCTTTCAGAGGTATAAAATGGTATAATATATTTCTGTTTTTTAATAAATTAAAACACATATAAAAATCCAACAATGTCTAACGGGATTCATAGAACAGACTCCAGCGATTCGGCAAGTATGCCTATTTGCTGCTTGGTTCTCTTTTCAGTAACTGCGACCAGAAGCGAATTTTCCATATTGCTGTAATACCTGCTAAGCGGAAAACCTGCCGCGAAACCTTTTTCAATCAGTTTGCCGGCGACATCCGCCGCGTTCGCGGGCAAATCCAGAACAAACTCATTAAAAAACCATTTTGCCTTAAAACGCGGTTTTACGCCCTTTATAGCCGTCAGTTTCTGCCATGCGTAACTTGCCTTGTCGGCGCACAATTGAGCCGTTTCCTTTAAGCCTTCTTTGCCGAGCAGTGACATATATACAAGCGCCGTCAATGCGCACAAAGCCTCATTGGAACATATATTCGATGTCGCCTTATCGCGCCTGATATGCTGCTCACGAGCCTGAAGGGTCAGGACAAAACCGACTCTGTTCTGATTATCTTTTGTTCTGCCGACAATTCTGCCGGGCATTTTTCTCACATAATCTTTTTTCGTCGCCATAAAGCCAAGATACGGGCCTCCAAAAGACATTGGTAAACCTAGGCTCTGGCCTTCGCCTGTAACGATATCGGCGCCCATCGCGCCGGGTGTCTTTAAAATCCCCAGCGACACCGGATAACAGGAAACAATCAACAGAGCGCCTTTCGCGTGGGCGGCCTCGGCTATATCGGTAAAGTCGTCAACGCAGCCGAAAAAATTGGGGTTCTGCACAATCACGGCGGCAGTATTATCATCAAGTTTGTTTAACAACTCGCTCCTGTTAATCAGACCATCATCATTCTTTGTTTCTTCAAGGGCGATACTGAGATTTTTTGTGTAGGAATCAATTATTACGCGGTAAATCGGATTTACGCTGTCGTCGATGAGGATTTTATTTCTGCCGGTGATTCGCAGCGCCATCATCATCGCCTCATACAGAGCTGTGCCGCCGTCATAAAGCGATGCGTTGGCCGCTTCCATTTCCGTGAGCCGGCAAATTGCCGACTGGTATTCAAAAATCGCCTGCAAAGTGCCCTGCGAACTTTCCGGCTGATACGGCGTATAAGCGGTATAAAATTCGCTTCGGCTGATTATCGAATAAACCGCAGCCGGTATGAAATGGTCGTAAAACCCGCCGCCCAAAAAGCAGGTCAGGCCGATATAATTCTTGGCCGCAAGCTCGGCAAGACGATTTCGCACCTCAAATTCGCTCATCCCCGCCGGCAGATTAAAATCCTTCGCCAGAAATTCCTTCGGAATATCCGCAAACAATCCGTCCATTGAAAGCCCGATTTGGCTGAGCATTTGCTTTTGCTGCTGCGGCGTATTTGAAATAAAAGACATTTTTACCTCTGCAGTTTAAATGCTTTTAAGATATTCTTCGTATTGTGCTGCATTCATAAGATGCTTTGTGTCGGCTCCGGCAATCTTCATTTTACAAATCCAGCCTGCCCTGTAACAATCCTGATTTATAAGTTCGGGCTTCGATGAAAGTCCGTTATTGACTTCTGTAATCTGTCCCGCAAGCGGACTGTAAACGTCGCTGGCGGCCTTTGAGCTTTCCACTGCCGCAACAATATCGTGCACCTTAACCTGCTTTTTGACGGCAGGGAGCTCAACAAACGTAATTTCGCCAAGCGAATGCTGAGCATAATCGGTAATGCCGATTGTTGCCACATCGCCCTTAATTTCCGCCCATTCGTGGTCTTTTGTATAATAAAGATTTTTCGGCACCATATTGGACTCCATTTTAACGTAAATCGTTTATCTGTTGCCTGCTCGTCATTTTAAGGAAGTAAGGATATAAGGACGTAAGGATGTAAGGAACTATTAGTTTATGCCGTTTTCCTTACTTCCCTGCTTCTTTACCTCTTTACTTCCTTTTTCAAAATTTCTCAAATCTTTCGACAACTTCACCAATAATATCCGCGGCCAGACTATCGCCGGGCTTTACTTTTTCTTTTCTGCCCTGCTGAATATGACCCTGATTTCTCGCAAGATAATAAACGCCGACTTGTTTTCCTGCTATATTGTATTCTTTTTGAATCAAAGCAAGAACAATTTGTTTATCACCCGCCCCTGCACAACTTAAGACCTGACCAATGCAAATCCCGTCATCGCTTAAAATGCCGTCTAACTGCCTGATGGGCCGGACGCCTTTGCTGCCGTCAAATTTCAGCCTCGCAACTTCCGTGCTGAAATCAACGGATTTTTTCGCAATCGCTTCTTTGCCGATAAAATTTTTCTTCTGCAGTTTTACCGCCCAGGGATAACCTGCCTGAAACGGCGAGATATTAAATTCGCCCGCAAGTTCGTGGCCGTATAAAGGCAAACCAGCTTCAATCCGCAAACTGTCCCTTGAGCCAAGACCGCAGGGAATTACGCCAAGACTTTTGCCTTCTTTGAGTATGGTATCCCAAAGCAGCGAAGCTTTTGACGGATGAACGAAAAGTTCAAAACTGACTTTAGCGCCTGTATAACCGGTTGAGGCGATAATTACATCGAGGTCTTTTGCTTTCGCGAAGGTAAATGACAAGGATTTAAGGCCGCTTACATCAATTCCAAAAATATTTTTCAGACATTCCGCTGAGGCAGGCCCCTGAAGCGCAATATCAACTCTCGCATCAGGCAAAGCGGGGTCTTTGAGGTCTTTAACTTCAAACTGCCATTTGCTGTCGATTAAAATCTTCTCGGTTCTGACTTTTGCAATCCAGTCCTTGACCTTCTGTTCATTGGCCGCGTTGGCAACCATCATATAATTATCAGCGGCGATGTAATAAATTATTATATCATCAATTATGTCGCCGGCGGGATTAAGAATATATGAATACTGAGCCTTTCCGGGCTTTAACATTGAGACATCGTTGGTGGCAAGAACATTTAAAAAATTCGATGCGTCTTTGCCGGTTATTTTCAGCACGGCCATATGGGTGCAGTCAAAAAGTCCCGCTCGTTTACGAACCGCCTCGTGCTCACGGCTTTGTGGTTGATACCATACCGGCATCATCCAGCCGGCAAAAGGCACTATCTGACCCTTACCGGCAAGTGCCGTATGTTTTTCAAACAATACTGTTTTTTTCGCTTCTGTCATTGTTTTAAAGATAAAAATAGCCACCAAGGCACAAAAACACAAAAAATAAATAAAATAACACAACTTCGTGTCTTGGTGTCTTCGTGGCAAGCGATAGAATAGTGCCAAATTTAAGCAAAATTGAGCTATTGTCAAACAGAAATTTTGCGCCGAGTCTTTTTTTGTTTTGTTTGCCGAGCATCCAAAATCAAAGTCAACGGCCGCTGATTTAACAGAGCGAAACCGCAAACATTTTTTAACGGGATACTTCTCATTTGCAGCGTTAATAAATCCTGAACAACAAGGTTTTCTTTCATATCTTCCGAATGCATAATGCAAAAAAGCGGTTTTTGGGCAGAAAACCGTCCCTTGATTATTAACACCGTATATTTTTCATCGTTCTTCCTGAGCAGTTCGATAAATGCTTCTTTTTCAAAATGCTCTTTCCAGTAAATTGTCGCTTTGTAACCTTTTTTCGTTTTCATAATTTTACTCCTAACCTTTTAATAAAATGTTCAATATTACTTTTTCTAAATTCGCTTACATCCATTTTTATCAATTCGCTTCTGAAAGGCTCGTTTTTTAAAATCGGGAAATTCAGCGGCGCATATATTTCATCGCCGGACTGGAGGACAAATTTATCGTGAACCAAAGCGCAAATAATGCGATTTTCGGGAGTATCGTATATATAAAAAGTCAATCTTTTGCCATTCGACGTTCGGAAACTTGCGCCCAATTGTTTTTTCCCGCGATGATATCTGCCACAAACGCCAATCAAACCTGTGCTGTTTTTGGCGGTTTTGTTAAGTGCATTCTGTCTTGGATTGACGATTCGCAGATTACATCTTCGATTGTCCAGAGGGTTTCGATTGATATGGTCAACAATTTCATCCTTTTCAGGCTGCAATAACAATCGACTCAATGAATAGGTTTTTCTTCCGCCTTCGATTCTGCAACGCAAGTGTCCATTGATGTAACAAAAATAATTGATTTTCTTATATTTGAAAAATGGCCGTTTAGTTTTATCTTTGACTATTCTATAGTAAATATCGGGGTCAACTATTAAGGTTCCGAATGAATAATTTATCTGGAAAAATTGAGGTTCCTCGTCATTTGCATTCTCGCCCAAATTCATCTTGTTTGCCCTAAAAAGTTAAATAATGACTAAATAATATGCGTATTTTAACATATTTTATCAAAAAATCAAGCATATTTTGTGAATTTTATACAATATTTTATAACTATCTAACAAGAAAGGGGTTGAAAACGCAGAATTTTAATAGAATTTGACCTGTCCTTTTTTTGGGATATACTTTCATCTTCAAGGAAGAAAAATGATGGCAAAAAAATCTGTTCCCGATAAGAAGAAACAGCCGCAGGCCGGCAAGTTATCATCCCTGCTCTATATGCGGGTAATCTACCGTCGAGGCAATCCAGCTATGGACAAACTTTTTCAATCATCTCTTGAGTAACATAATGACTAAACACAAAATTATAATCGGTGATTCAAGACAAATGACTGAACTGGAGGATAAATCCATTCAGCTTATTATCACATCGCCACCTTATTGGCAGTTAAAAGACTATGGCAACGGCAGTCAAATAGGCTTTGACGATACTTATGAGGATTACATAAATAATCTTAATCTTGTATGGAATGAGTGTTACAGATCGCTCGAAAACGGCTGTCGGCTATGTATCAATATAGGCGACCAGTTTGCAAGGTCTGTCTATTATGGTAGATATAAAATAATTCCCATTCGCACGGAAATCATCAAATTTTGCGAAACAATTGGTTTCGATTATATGGGGGCAATTATCTGGCAAAAGGTTACTACCTGTAACACCACTGGCGGCGCAACAATAATGGGTTCTTTCCCATATCCTAGAAATGGTATTATCAAAATTGATTATGAATTTATTTTAATTTTCAAAAAACCCGGTATCAGCAAAGAAATACCGAAAGATATCAAAGAAAAATCAAAACTTACAACAGCTGAATGGAATCAATATTTTGCTGGCCACTGGAATATCCCCGGCGAAAAACAAAACGGTCATCTTGCAATGTTTCCCGAAGAAATTCCTAAACGTCTTATTAAAATGTTCAGCTTCGTTGGAGATATGATATTGGACCCTTTCCTCGGCAGCGGAACAACATCCATGGCAGCAAAAAATCTTGAAAGAAACTCAATAGGATACGAAATAAACGCCGATTTTATACCTGTTATCAAGGAAAAACTTGGCTTAAAGGAAAAAGGGTTCTTTGATAATCTTAGTTTTG
>JBAVNP010000094.1:0-8286 GCA_049691175.1 Sedimentisphaerales bacterium | reverse complement strand
CTCGCCGAAATCGAGCAGGAACGCCGCGGAGGTTACGCCTGGTATGGCTATTGGGGCCAGCAAGTTGCCGAAGAATACGCTAAATGGAAAATCCTTCGAAATCCACGAAATCAGTGATTAATAATATCAATCAGTTTTTTGTGGACTTTTTTGTTGGCGGCGAGGGTTGCTATAGGCTGGCCGGTGTAATTTTGCATATCAACAGGCCAAAGAGGTTTGCCTTTCCAATCGCTGACAATCGCGCCGGCGGACTGAGCTAAAAACGCCCCTGCTGCAATGTCCCAAAGTTTGGGCTTGTCCATTATGGCGGCTACAAAGGAACCCTTGGCGACATAAGCAAGGTGCAAAGCCGTAGTGCCGAGACTTCTGCATCGCAAAGTTTTCAAAAGAAAAGCGAGCCAGTTCGGAACGCCATCGGTATATAAACTTTCAACGCCGACGGTTTCAAAAACAGTAAGGTCGTTCTGACTTGCTTCAATCCTTCTTGTGTTATACTGGGGCGGTGAATCGCCGGCGGCTGTGAACATCGAATCAGACGCGGGGTCATAGATTACGCCGAGCACAGGCTTGCCATCGCTTATCAGTCCTATACTGACGGCGAAACTTAAAATTTTATGTGTAAAATTATTTGTGCCATCGATTGGGTCAATGACCCACCAGATGTCGCTATCACTACGGGGAGGCTGTTTGAAAATAGAGCCGGGTTTGCCCTCCTCGGCTATGATGCCGTGGTCGCTGTAATTTTGCTTTATGGTATCAATTATAATCTGCTGACAATGTGTGTCGGCATCTGTTACAAGTTCGGAGGGGCTTTTCTGGACGGCCTTTACGCGGTCTATTTCCTCCATAGCCCGCTGGCCCGCAAGACGAGCGGCAACTACGGCTGTTTCCAATAAAAAACTTAAATCCTTATTATCGAGCATTTGAAAACCCTTTTTTTAACTATATAATAGTCCAAATCATAATAACGGAATACAGAATGACAAACAAGTCAAAATGGTTCGACCCTTCGGCCTTGTTCAGGGCAGGCAAGCTCACCACAGGTTGGTTTTATAAGTCCACGAAGCAGGACCGAATCACATTTCTTGTGGTTTTTGTGATGATAGCCTTTATCTTTGTGCTTTTTTACGTTGTTAAAGCAGGTTTATTGAATTTAGGGCCTGCGGGCGGGTGCGCATTTGAAAGGAATTTCGGCCTGCCCTGCCCGACGTGCGGATTTACGCAGGCAATAAACGCTTTTATGGATGGCAAAATTATAAAAGCTTTTTATATCCAGCCCGGGGCTGCGGCATTTTGTCTAATCCTTGCCTGGACGGCATTTTTCTCTTTACTTAGCGCGGCGTCGGGAGTAAACTTCTCCTTTCTGCCGCCGGTGAGATTATGGCAGTTAAAACACATACTGCTAACGATTATAACAATCCTCGCCGCCGGCTGGGCGGTAACATTAGCCAGAGCTTTAGCTCAAATGCGATAAAATGTTTGCGAAAACAAAAAATATTCTAATCACAGTCGGCATCGCTGCAGCAGCAGCGTTCTGGACAGGATGCGGAACCGTGGGCGGCATTGGAGGAGCTCTTTCGAGTGAACCGGAATCCGAAAAGGTAAAGCCGGCAGAATTCAAGCTGGCCGAGACGGAAGGCAAAATCATCGTTGTCGTCAGCCAGCCGGCGTGGATAAAAACGCCAATGGACCTGCGGGTTACACTTACGGACGCCTTCAATGTAGCACTGGAAGAAAAGGCTGAAATAAAAAAAGAACGATTGACGCCATATATGGATGTTCTGAAATTCCGAATTGGTCTGCCGGAGGATAAAAAAGACGACCCGTTTGAAATTGCGTCAAAACTCAACGCACAGTATATACTGGTCGTTCAGATAATGGACTTCGAGCTGAGTACCTTTGCTGAAAGAGATTTTTATAACGGATTGATGATTACGAAAAGCTGTTTGTTCGACGCCAAAGGCGACAAGATGTGGCCGCAGGACGCAAACAATAACTGCCGCGAAATCACGGTCGGCTTCGAGGCTGAAAAAGGAACCGTAAAATCCGCTGTGGAAAGACTTTCCTGCGCCACTGCCCACTGCGTCTCGAGATACTTCTATAACTGCAAGGTCGCCCACTTCCGTATCGCGGAAGAACAAAAAGAACTCGATTTTTATACGTGGTAATCAATTTAAAAGGAGCAAAGAAAGATGATTAAGATTCTCATTACCGACAAGCTGGCAAAAGAAGGAATTGAACTTCTAAAGTCGATGAAAGACGTTGAACCGGTAGTCAAAACCGGCATCAGTCCGGAAGAACTTATTTCCATCATCGGCCAATACGACGGACTTATCGTTAGAAGCGAAACAAAGGTAACAGCGAAGGTTCTCGAAAATCCCGGCAAACTGCGAGGCATAGCACGCGCGGGAGCCGGTGTCGATAATATAGATGTTCCGACAGCAACGAAAAAAGGCATACTCGTGATGAATACGCCGGGCGGAAATACGATGAGCGCGGCAGAACATACAATGGCACTGCTGCTGGCGATGTGCAGACACATCGCACCGGCAAGCACTAAATTTAAAGGCGGAGAATGGGACAAGAAAAGCTTTATGGGCAACCAGCTTAATAATAAGGTTCTGGGCATCATAGGGCTGGGACGAATCGGAATGGCAGTAGCCAAAATGGCAACGGGTTTCAATATGAAACTATTAGGCTACGACCCAATAGCTACACCGCCGGACGCAGAGAAACTTGGAATGGAAATTACCGATAATCTCGAAAGAATCTTCAAAGAGGCCGATTATATCACTGTGCACGTTCCGAAAAACGCACAAACGCTCAATATGATAGGCGCGGAACAGCTAAAAATGATGAAGCCGACGACAAGAATAGTAAACTGCGCCAGAGGCGGAATTATCAACGAAGACGCACTGTATGACGCATTAGAGCAAAAGACCATCGCAGCAGCAGCGCTCGATGTATTTACAGAAGAGCCGCCGGTGAATAACAAGAGATATGAAAAAATCGCAAATTGTCTTGTTACGCCGCACCTCGGAGCAAGCACAGTAGAAGCACAAATTGAAGTAGCGGTCGAGGCAGCACAAATTCTTGCCGATTACCTGAGAACCGGAGCAATCAAAAACGCGGTCAACGCACCATCTACCGGCGGAGCAGTCCCGGCGGTTGTAAATGCCTACGCAACACTTGCGAGGAAAATCGGAACGCTTGTAAGTAATATGGCAGGCGGACAAATAAAGAAAGTTGAGCTGCAATATCGAGGCGCTATCGCGGAACACAGCGTCGGTCTGATAACCTCTTCGTTCCAGATTGGTCTGCTTCAGCCGTTTTCCGAAGACCCTGTCAATATGGTAAACGCATCGGCACTGGCAAAGGAAAAAGGTATCAGTATCGACGTAGTAAAAAACCCGGAAGCAAAGAACGTCGCTTCGGGATTCGGCGCCAAAGTAACAACGGCAAAAGGAACCTGCACCTTTACAGGGACAGTTTTCAACGATAAAATAATGCGAATTATTGAAATCAACGGTTTTGATGTGGAACTTACGCCCGCCGATAACATAATGATTATCTTCAACGACGACAAGCCCGGCGTTATCGGAGCAGTAGGAACCGTCCTGGGCAAAGGCGGAATCAATATCCAGACTATGGGCGTAGGTCAAAAAGCCGCGGAAAAGAAGGCGGTACTGGCAGTCAGTCTTGACGCAAAACCGAATGATAAGACAATGAAGGAAATAGCAGACCTTGATTTTGTGAACGAAGTTTACCTGTGTAAACTTGATTAAAAATACAGTGTAAGGCCGCTGATTTATCGGCGGCCTTATTTAATTCCGCCATTTCTGGCGGGCAAAATATGATAACAGAGAAAATAGACAAAAAGAACCAGATGAGTTTTGACTTTGACGGTAACAGCGAAATCCAAACGGCCGTAGAAGAACCAGAAGAAATCGTGAAGGCAGATAAAAAAACAGCAAGGAGCAATACTAATAAAACGCGGGTGAAAACTGCCGCTGCAGCGACCGCTGAGTCTATGGCGGCAAAGCAGCGAGATATCAGCGTAAGCGAATTCTTCGCCAAAAACAGACACCTGCTCGGATTCGACAATTCGAGAAAAGCCCTGCTGACGGCTGTAAAAGAAGCGGTAGATAATTCTTTAGATGCCTGCGAAGAAGCACATATTCTGCCGGATGTAACCGTCACAATAAAACAGATTTCCGAAAAGAAATTCACACTGATAGTCAGAGACAACGGGCCGGGAATAGTCGATAAACAGATTCCAAATATCTTCGCAAAACTGCTTTATGGCAGTAAATTCCACAGCCTAAAGATGTCCAGAGGCCAGCAAGGCATCGGTATATCGGCAGCAGGAATGTATGGCTTATTAACCACAGGCGAGCCTGTTCAAATAATTTCGAGAACCGACAGGAGAAAAAAAGCATCGCATTATCACGTTCAAATCGACACGAGTAAAAACAAACCGCTTGTCGTGCTCGATGAAGCCTGCGATTTCGAACTGCCTACAGGCACACAGGTAACAATAACAATCGAGGGAAAATACCAGAAAGGCAAACAATCCGTCGATGACTATATTGCACAGGCAGCTATGGCGAATCCGCACGCGACAATAATTTATAACGCACCGGACGGCGAAAAATACAAATACGAACGGCAGGTAAAAAAAATGCCATTTATACCTGTTGAAATTAAGCCGCATCCCTACGGCGTCGAGCTGGGACTGCTTTACAAAATGGCAGGAGAAAGCAACGCAAAGCGGCTGGCGGCATTTCTGCATCAGGATTTTTCGCGTGTAAGCTCGAGACTTGCCGGCGAAATATGAAAAAAGGCGAAACTCTCTCCAACCAGCAGGCCGGTAAGTTTAACCATAAAAGAAGCGGAACTGCTGCACACCGCTATAAACGAAACAAGGATAATGGCGCCGCCGGTGAATTGTATCGGACCAATCGGGGAAAAGGAACTTGAACAGGGAATGAAAAGAACAGTCGATGCCGAATTTTACGCAGCGTGCACAAGAAAACCAACCGTTTACCGGGGAAATCCGTTTCTTATCGAGGCGGCAATTGCTTACGGATTCAAAAGCGAACAGGGTAACGGAAATGACGGTTCGACAAAGCTCACCGCAGGCGACCCTGATAAACAGCCGCAAATGGAACTTAAACGGTTCGCAAACCGCGTCCCCCTGCTCTATCAGCAGGGAGCATGCGCGATATATAAAGCCGCTGTCGATACAAACTGGCGAAATTACGGACTTTCACAATCAAAAGGAGGCTTGCCGATGGGGCCGGTAATTCTGCTGGTTCATATCGCATCGGTATGGGTGCCTTTCACATCGGAAAGCAAAGAAGCTATCGCTCACTATCCTGAAATAATAAGAGAAATCAAGCTCGCCATCCAGGAATGCGGACGTAAACTCGGAATGTATCTGCGGAGGCAAAGACGCATCAGGCAGGAAATGGTGAAAAGAGGCTATATCGAAACATACCTGCCATATATCGGAGAAGCGCTACAGGAAATATTACTGCTCAAGGACGAACAGGTTAAAACGGTTGTCTCGCGGCTTAAGGATGTGCTTGAAAAGACAAGACAAATATAAATAAAAAAGGAAAAGGGTAAGGGTTAAAAATGGCACAGGATTTAATTATCTCAATCAGCGGAATGAGGGGTATCGTCGGTGAAAATCTAAACGCATTAACGGCTGCAAGTTACGGCTGCGCCTTCGGAACATTTCTCAAAAGTTCAAAAGGCAAAAAGAAACTCTCCGTCGCCATCGGTACAGACACCAGGCCATCAAGAGATATGCTCAAGTCGGCCATAGCGGCAGGATTGTGCTCTGTCGGCGTGGATGTAACAGATATCGGTATAGTAACCACTCCGACCGTGGGAGTTATGCTCAGGCATCTCGAATGCGACGGCGGCGTGGTTATCACCGCCTCACACAACCCGGTCGAATATAATGGAATCAAGCTGCTCACAAGCAAGGGAATCGCACCGCCAGTGGGAATGGCTGAAAAAATAAAAACCATTTTCTCCAAAGGCGACTTCAGTTTCGTCTCCTCCCGAGAGTGCGGCAAGATCGCAATAAACACCGGCGGCGATTCGGTTCATCTCAAAAGAGTACTTTCCTGCGCAAGTAAAAACCTGATAGCTCCAAAAAGATTCAAAGTGGTGCTCGACAGCATAAATGGAGCCGGGGGAAGACCCGCGAAAAAACTGCTCTCTATTCTCGGCTGCCAGTTTACGGCAATCAACGACCCGCCTACGGGCATATTCGCACACAATCCGGAACCCCTTGCCGAGAACCTGACGCAGCTTTGCGATGCCGTTAAAAAAACCAGGGCAGATATCGGTTTCGCACAGGACCCGGACGGCGACAGATTAGCTATCGTCGATGAAAAAGGCAGATATATCGGCGAAGAATACACGCTTGCTCTTGCTGCAAAATACATTCTCACTCATAAAAAAGGCCCGGTAGCAACAAACCTTTCAAGCTCGCGTATGATTGACGATATTGCACAGGAAGCGGGATGCGAGGTTATACGAACACCTGTCGGCGAAGTGAATGTGGCACAGGCAATGATAAAAAACAATTGCGTAATCGGAGGCGAAGGCAACGGCGGAGTTATAGATTTACGGATTGGTCCTATACGGGACAGCCTTATCGGGATGGCGATTATTCTGCAGCTTTGCGCAGAAACAGGCAAAAAAATCAGTCAGCTCGTAGAGGAAATACCTGCTTATGAGATGACGAAACAGAAATTTACCGCCAACAAAAAACAGGCCGACAAAATAATCGCACAGGCAAAAAAGACATTCAAAAAGGCCAAAGTCGATGAAAGCGATGGATGCAGATTTGATTTCGCCGACGGCTGGATTCACCTGCGAGCAAGCAACACGGAACCTGTAATGAGACTGATTGCAGAATTCAAAGAAAACGCCAAGTCGCGAACTAATCTGAATAAAATTACAACCATAATAGAAAAAATTACGGACTGACGGAATCTTGCCGGAGGCAGATAAATGTCCAAACAGCAAAAAAACAATGAGGCTTTCGAACAAATCCTGAAAGTTACATGGCTGGGGATAATTATTAACGTTACTCTTGTGATAACTAAAATTATCACGGGTCTTATCGTATCTTCGATGGCGATGATAGCCGATGGATTTCACTCCCTTTCAGACCTCTTAACGGATTTTGCAATTATTCTTGGAGTCCGTATAAGCAGAAAAGAACCCGATGAAGACCATCCATACGGACACGGCTGGGCTGAAAATTTTATAACAGTATTAACCGCCATTCCGCTGGCCGGCGCCGGCGTATTTATGGTCTATAAAGCGATAATGAGCATTGTAGAACATAAAATCACAAAAATAGGCTATCCGGTCCTGACGGTCGCCATAATAGCAATCATTCTCAAGGAGTACTCTTTTGTCATTACAAAAAGGGTGGCTATAAAACTATCCAGTTCAATGCTTTACGCCAATGCGTGGGACCACCGCTCCGATGCGTTAAGCTCGCTGGCTGTGGCAATAGGAGCCGTATCTTCGATGTTCGGCCTTTCTTACGCAGACCAGATAGCCACTATTGTTGTAGGATCGATGATTATCTGGGTTGCAGCAAAAATATTAGGCGAATCGCTCGGGCAATTTACGGCACGCGCCGTCGATGAAAATACAAGACAACAAATAAAACAAATTATTTCTTCACAGCCGCAAATCCAAAACTGGCATAAGCTGCGAACAAGAACGGTCGGCAGAGAATTATTTATGGATTTACATATCCTTGTCCAACCGACACTGTCAATAAGAGAGGCACACACAGTTGCAGAATCACTTGAAGATGAAATGCATCGGCAAATTCCTCAGCCGATAAATATAGTTATTCATATTGAACCAAATGAATAACGGTCAGATTTTTACCGATACGGCGGGTGAAAGAAAATATAAATAACCAGATACAACTTCGGCGTTCAAAATCTCCCCCGCTGCCTTACAGTACCATTTCAGCTGCGGCGCATAATGTTCACTTCTCTGCTGCACCTGCGAAGAGCTGATATGGTCGGTTTTAAAATCAATTATTATAATTTCAGCCGGCGTTTTAACCAGCATATCAACAATACCCTGAATGATAACTTTCTCATCTTTGCAATTTTTCAAATTGGGATATAAATCCGTCAGCGGCGCTGCATAAGTAAACGGCCATTCTCGCATCACTGTGTTTTTATTATCAAGCACCTGATTGCCTAAATCGCTATCAAAGAACTTCAGAAT
>JBAVNP010000093.1:0-2481 GCA_049691175.1 Sedimentisphaerales bacterium | reverse complement strand
GCTTTGGGAGGGTCAATTATGAAATTTGATTCGAGCGGCAACGGGACTGTTTTTGCATCAGAATTGACGGGTGCTGTATTTTCCATAGCAGTAATCCCCGAACCCGCAACGCTTTTACTGCTCGGCTTGGGTGCTTTCGCGATAGCGTCTCGGCGAAGTCCGTAGGGCGAAGACGGATTGGTTTTAAGAAGAAGCGTTAAAGAATAATTTAATTCTCTGTGTTCTTGCGCTATATACCGGTGGAATGATCGGTTCTTAAACTCCCTGCAAATTTTGCTCGTATAAAAAGGCTTAAAAAAATCGTTTTATATCTTAATTTTCTCGGTGTCTCTGTGGTGAAAGTAATTCGTGTCTTTTCGTGCCGACTCGTGGTAAAATTAAATATCATTTGCTTCTTGATGTCGGTTTCTAGCGACTAGCGACCAGCGACTGACAACTTATACTTTCGCCTGTCCTGAGCTTGTCGAATGGTGTCTTAGCCTGTCGCGTCGACTTGTCTCGTCGAAACAAAGTGAAGACGGAAGTCCGTAGGACGAAGACGGATTGATTTTGAGAAGGAAGCGTTAAAGAATATTAATTCTCTGTGTTCTTTGCCTGCCCGTCCGTAGTCCCTTAGGGACGACGACGGATAGCAAGGTTTATTCCACTTTTAGGTGGTAAGATGTAACCGTGTTTTGTTTCAACAAAGGCTTTTAAGCCTGCGGACAAAACAAAAGGGCTGGCGGAAAAACCAGGTTTTGAGCAAAGCCTTTGTTTTGACCGCGAAAGTTATTAGTAATAACTTGTTGAAACAAACTGTGTAAATCTGTGTCTAAAAAACTCGGTGTTCTCCTAAACTCTGTGGCAAAAAAATCAGTGTAATCCGTGTAATCTGTGGCTAAAAAATTCGTGTCTTTTCGTGCCGACTTGTGGTAAAATTAAATATCATTTGCTTCTTGATGTCGTTTTCTAGCGACCAGCGACTGACGACTTATACCTTCGCCTGTCCTGAGCTTGTCGAAGGGTGTCTTAATGCCTGAGTGACTATCATTTTGAACATTTGAATTTTGGTAATTTGAATTTGTTTAGGATTTAGATATTAGGATTTAGGATTTTCTTCGTGCCTTAGTGCCTTACTTGTCTTGAGCATAGTCGAAAGAGTGGCTATGTAGTTTTTTATAAGGAATACAAAATGAAAAATACAAAAATGTCCGGTTCAATAGTTTTATTGATGATTGTCCTGATTATTGGCGTTGTTTCCGTCAACGGCTGCAAAAAACAACCTTCGCCGTCCCCGGCGCCTGTTGCTTCTGAATCTCAAACTCAACCTGCCGCCCCTGCCGCGGAGCAGACGATTTGTCCGGTTATGGGCGGCCCGGTAAACAAAGACATATTTGTTGAGTATCAGGGCAAAAAAGTTTATTTCTGCTGTGAGGCGTGCAAAGCGGAGTTTAACAAAGAACCTGAAAAATATCTGCCGAAACTGCCTCAATTCGCTAAATAGCAATTCCATCAAAAGGAATCAGCAATCAAAAATTTTGGTGTCTTGGCAACTGCGCAAAAAAAGGCTGCCCATTTTGTGGTCAGCCGCTGTGAAAAACGAAAACCCTTTTGTACCTGTTCCGGATACTTCTTGCCCGTCCGTATATCAATGCACACGAGCATGAGCTTCCCAACTTGACCCACCACAGGCGGGTCGATTCTATTAGGCAGGCCAATTACTATCAGGCACTAAAGCAATCGCTCATGCACATCTGTCCTCATCAAAGGCACGCGCTAAAACTTCCCTTTGCCGGCCAGTCAACTACTTTACCAAGACGGTATTATACCTCTTTATTTCCGGCCTTGTCAAGTCTTTTTTCCCTGCATTTGTGCAAAACTCTCACAACCCACTGCTGCTAATTACTTGTCTTCAGCCCCCTCAACCGTCGTATTTTGGGTATTTTGGCTGCTTTTAGCCATCTCTTTCACCTTGGCTATGCCACGATTAAACGCGGCTTTAAGCTCCTTTTTATCCATATTGTTAAAACTGGCAGCAGCCTTGTCGTAATACCTTTTGAATAAAGCACTTACGTCACTTTGAGGTCTATCGGCGTCAGCAGCTCCATTATAGGAACTACCCGAATAACTGGCGGCCTGACATTGCCTGCTGTCAGCAGGAGCAAGATAGTAAATCGCAGTCGCAAAACCTGTAAAATAAACGATTAACAGAAATATTAATTTACATCTCCAACCCATAAAGACCCCCTAAATCTAACATTATAGGCCCTTCCCGGCCTTCTGTTTCAGACTCCAATAAGAATATACGAAGTAAAAAGGCAAGAAGCAAATGAGGTCGAGGCGGCCAAGAAGTGAAAAGTTAAAAGTTGTGGAGCCGCCCCGCCTGCGGCGGGTAAGGGTCCGGGGGCTAACCACGAAGGGGAATTTTTAGGAAATTTTGAAAAAAGGTATGGTTTTTTAGGGATTTTTTCGAAAAATGAGGGAGTTTTTACAGGTTTTTGA
>JBAVNP010000092.1:0-6331 GCA_049691175.1 Sedimentisphaerales bacterium | reverse complement strand
AAACAGGATTAAATACGGAATAGAAAAAGAATGCGAACGGGCTTATCATAATCAGCACCTCGAATGCCATTATAAAAAAGAAAACGATACCGCTCATTGCCGCAAGACTTTTGAACCAGTTTTTAGTTTTTGTATTCATTTTTTAAACTTTCTGAACGGCAAACCAGTTTTGTGTTTTTAGGCATATTTTTACGAGCATCAGCATTACCGGCACTTCGATAAGCACGCCGACAACAGTAGCAAGTGCAGCGCCGCTTGACAGGCCGAAAAGCATTGTCGCTGTTGCGATTGCGACTTCAAAATGATTAGAAGCACCAATCATAGCCGATGGTGCTGCATCGGCATACGATAATTTCAACAGTTTTGACAGCCAATAGCCTATCGCAAAAATAAGCATTGTCTGTATAAAGAGAGGCACCGCAATCCAGAGAATTGTAAGCGGATTATTCAGAATCGTCTCACCCTTAAAGCTGAATAAAAGCACCAGCGTAATAAGCAGTGCAATTATTGTAACAGGCGTCAGGAAATGCAGAAATTTTTCCTCAAACCAGTCTCGCCCCTTAACCGCAATAATCCATTTTCTTGAAAGAAAACCTGCCACCAGCGGCAGAGCAACATATATCGCTATTGATAATACAAGAGCCTGCCAAGGCACAGGCAATCGCCCTACTCCAAGCAGAAAACCGCCGAGCGGGCCGTAAAGCACAAGCATACTAAGAGAGTTTATCGCGACCATTACAAGGGTATGGCCATCGTTTCCCTTTGCGAGATAGCCCCATACCAAAACCATCGCCGTGCAGGGCGCTATGCCGAGCAGAATACAGCCTGCCAGATAACTTCGCCACAGAGGCACTTCGAGAACTTTTACACCGGCTTGCTCTATTACTTTTCCAACGCCGTAAACCGCACCGACCGGCAAATCCAGACCGAACGGCATCTTGACAATGTCAACGGCGTCTGCGCCGATAAAAGTTCTGAACAAAACTCCCAGAAATAATAATGCTATCGCATACATCGTAAAAGGCTTAATCGCCCAGTTGAGAAAAAGCGTCAGGCCGACAGGCTTTATACTTTTGCCTGCCTGAAGGACTTCGGCAAAGTCAATCTTGACCATAATCGGATACATCATAAAGAAAAGGCATATCGCTATTGGTATGGAAACTACCGGAGCACCGTTGGTATAGATTGCCATACCATCGAGCGCCTTTGCGAAGCCTGGCGCAAGTTTGCCTAAAATTATTCCTGCGATAATGCACAGAATCACCCAGCCGGTAAGGTATCTTTCGAATATGCCGAGTTTTCTTGTTTTCTCTTCGACTGTCATTGCCAAAAATTCCTTTTTAGAAAAACGCTCCGAAAAACATTCCTGAAATCGTCGCCATTACAACTACAAGCGAGACAAAGACAATTGTCTTTTTTGTCCCCATAATGCTTCGCAGGACGAGCATACTCGGCAGCGACAATGCCGGGCCTGCGAGCAATAACGCAAGAGCGGGACCTTTGCCCATACCGGCATTAATTAATCCCTGAAGTATCGGCACTTCCGTCAGCGTTGCAAAATACATAAATGCGGCGACGACCGAAGCAAAAAAATTTGCTCGGAATGAATTTCCGCCGACAGCGGCAGAAACCCACTTTGAAGGTATGACCCCTTCGCCTGACGGTGTGCCGAGCAGAAAACCTGATACAAGAACGCCCGCCAAAAGCAGCGGCAAAATCTGTTTTGAAAAGTCCCATGTTACGCTTGTCCAGTCGGCCAAATCCTTTTTGCTGAACCACATCGCAAGAAACACAATCAACGCCGCCAGACTGACAGCGGTTATAATCCATTTTACCGAATAGATTGCAGCCCATATCCCGCCGGAGTTAATCGGCTTTGCCCAGTTTGCAAAGACTAAAACAGCGACCATCGAGGCAAAATACAAACTGTTCTGCCAAAGCGGCCTGTGTTTTTCATCTTCAGGAAAGGCCATCGCGTTATCAGCCTTTTGGATTTCTTCCTTGCGGTATATAAAGTGCATTAGTAAACCGATGATGATACTAAACAGAATCGCACCAACGGCCCTTGCAACGCCAAGCTGGAAGCCGAGAATCCTCGCTGTCAGAATAATCGCAAGAACATTTATTGCCGGGCCTGAATAGAGAAATGCACAGGCGGGGCCAAGACCTGCGCCCATTTTATAAATACCAGCAAATAACGGCAGAACCGTGCAGGAACAAACGGCAAGGATTGTGCCGGAAACAGAAGCGACACCATACGCGAGAAATTTATTCGCTTTTGCGCCCAGATACTTCATAACCGAAGCCTGACTTACAAAAACCGATATCGCGCCCGCTATGAAAAAGGCAGGCACAAGACATAAAAGAACGTGTTCTCTTGCATACCATTTGACAAGCAGTAAAGACTGCATTATGGCATTATCAAAACGCCCGGTGCCGACAGGTAAAAAATAGAAAACCAAAAAGGCTGCAACGATTAAGAGTAATTTTTTGCTTTCAGATTTTATGCTCATATCAGATTGCTTTCAGGAGTTTTACATTTTCATTTGCCTGCTGCTTGAGACAGGTTGTTGCGCATTCTAAAAAATCCAGAATACATCTGGCTTTTAAGCGGTATATTACCTTGAGTCCGTCTTTGCGGCATTCAAGGACACCACAGGAAACCATTATCGCAAGATGTCTTGATACGTTGGACCGTTCGGAGTTCACGTGTTTTGCGATATCGCAGACACACTGCTCACCGTCTTTTAAATAGTCAAGTATCGCAATCCGCAGAGGATGCGCCAAAGCCTTTAGAATTTCGGCCTGTCTGTCATAAAGCATATTTCGTGATTTTTTATCCATAATATCCGCCTTTGCTATATTACTATGTGATTATATACTCATATAGTAGTATATTTGGTCTATAGATGCAAGAGAAATTTTTGGAAAGTTATTTTTTCAGGTTTTCCCGTGCCAGGACGGCAATGGCCGCGCCTGCGATAAGTATAATTCCGAAAAGCCATTGTGCGGGACTGAGAGTTTCATTAAACATGATGTGTGAGACGAGCAGAATCAAAAACGGCTGCGCAAGAACGGCAAGCGACGGAATAGTCGCGCCCATTCTTTTTATCGCGGCGTAATAACAGCTATGCGAAATTGCTATGCTCGATATTCCCGAAATTATCAGATAAATCCACGCTGAAAGACCCATTGAAGTGCACTGTCCGACGCGTCCGAAAATGAATGCCAGAACGGCCAGCGGCACCGTTGTGTATATAGATATGACGGCAAAACCTGCGGCTGAGTCGATATTTTTCAAAGCGGTTTTTGCCGCTATCGAATATAAACTCCAGTTTATGGCCCAGCCGAGCGTAATCACGATGCCGATGACGGAAGCCCTGGCGGTAAAATCGTGCTTTAGTGTAATAACGCCGACAAGGCCGATTATTGCCGTCAAAGTGCCGAAAACGAAACGCCTGCTGGCGAGCAGCGGCCTTTCATCGGCGAATAACGCCATTGAAATCGCCATTGTCCATAAAAGCTGCGACTGGCTGAGCAGGGTCACAAAAGCGGGGTTGATATAATAAAGCGCCGATGCCCAAAGACACTGAGCGGAAATGTTAGGAATAGCGGGCAGCAGGGCTTTTCGCCATATTGATGAATCGACTTTGCGGGTTTTTATCGAAAATACGAGTATCGGCAGAAACATTATCATTGCCGTGGTATAACGCAAAAAGTTTTGGGTCCAGAAGTCCACATAGTTCGTCAGATACTTGATAATTATAGGGCCGGGGACCCAGCTTAGAACGGCAATTATGACGAATACCGTTCCTGAAATATTAATTTTGGCTTTTTGCGATTCCATTTTACCTTTGTCAGCGTTTATCGGCTGAATTATAATATATTCAGGCAAGAATACGATTTCTAAATAATTTTTTATGTTCAATATTTTTGAATATCCGTTTGTCGGCATCGGGCTGGCGGTAGTTGTAATGGTCGGCTTGTGGATTTTTGATGCGATACGGCCCGACAAAAAACGAAAATGGCATTTCGCTGTGCCATTCGTGATTGCGGCTTTGGCGTTCGCAATATCGTATTTTGTTCAGACCGATAAAGAGAAAATTTTCGGCGCGGTAAACAAAGGCGTCAAGGCTTTTGAACAGCAGAAAATAGAGCCTATCAAAGAGATTGTTGCTGACGATTATGCAGACCTACACCATAGCTCAAAAGATTTGATAGTTGCATACTGCCAGGCCCTTTTCCAAACGGCAACCGTTGAGAAAATATCGATATTCAGCAGGCAAATAGAAATTCAGGGTGATAAGGCGACTTTTACGGTTGAAGGTCTTGTTAAATTTACAGAAAAAAGCGAAATGGCGAAAATGGGTAAGCCGTTTTTAATTGTCAAGGCAAGACTTCATTTCAAGAAAACACCGCAGAAAAAATGGCTGATAAACAGTTCCGAAATTCTCGAACTTGACAGGCAGGCGGTAAACTGGGGACAGTTACGCAATTAAAGTTAAAAGTGAAAAATTGGACCACGTCTACAGCGGACGAGTCTTGACCGAAAGTATCCATTCTGTTATTGTGTTCACCAGTTGTTTGGCCGGAGGTAATTTATTGTGCCTAATATAAGCGTCTGCATACCGACTTATAACAGGGAATATCTGCTTAAAGAAACCCTCGACAGTGTCTTTGCGCAGACATATAAGGATTTCGAGATTGTTATTGTAGATGACGGTTCGACCGACGGCACAAAGGAGATGCTCGAAAGAAACGGCTATAATGTGCGATACTTTTGGCAGGCTAATCAGGGGGACGCAGCCGCGAGGAACAAACTTATTGAGCTTGCAGAAGGAAAATACATATCGTTTCTCGACTCGGATGACCTTTTATACCCTGATGCGCTTGAACAAATGGCAGCAGCGATGCCGCAGGGAGCCGAAGATGTTATTATTTACGGGCCTTACGTTGCTATTGATGAGCAGGGAAACGTACTTCACAGGAGAAAGAAAAAACTTTATAATGGAAAAATAACCAGACGTCTTTTTGAAGATATATTAATACACGCCTGCGGCTCGCTTTTTCCGAAAAAGATTCTGGTCGAGGCCGGCGGATTTAACACCGCTCTGAATGTCTGCTCCGACTATGATTTATGGCTTCGACTTTCCCTGAAATATGATTTCATCGGTCTGCAAAAACCGGTTTTTAAAAGAAGAAGACACAGCGGAAATATTTCCAAAATATCATTTGCCAACAGAATCATCGAATACAATGTGCTGGAAAATTTTTATTTTAACGGCGGCGGCAAAGAAGTTATCCCTCACAGATGGGCGATGATAAGATTGAGCAAGGAGCAATACAGGGTTGCACGCAGCGCCATAAGAGAATCAATGAAAACCGAGGCCTATGAACGGCTTGGGAAATCCCTGAAGCAGCATTTTAACCTTAAGGCGATTTTATGGCTTGGAATTGCTTATGCCAGACTGCATCCATCACTTTGGATAAGTCAGGATTATTCCGGTCAGGAGCCAGGAAAACGAACCATAATTAAAAAAGGCAAATCCATATCAGATATAAAGGTGGTAATGGATTTCAACCCTGTGCTTGTGAATAAATTTTCCGGTTTTTATACCTTCGGCGTCGGACTACTGAAAGGTTTTGCACAGCTTAGAGAGAGGCCTGAGCTTGTTCTGTTTTATTCGAGCCGATTGGCAGCAAAGACGGAAGAAATAGAAAAATATGAAAGGCAGCAGATTATCCGATCCAAAACGCTGATAGTCAATATGCGATGGCTGGAGAATTTCTGGAATTATTTCGATTACCCGAAACTCCAGCACTTGGTGGGAAATTTTGATGTTTATCACTGCTACCACCATCTGATGCCGCCGACCGGCGGTGAACCACGCCTAATGACAGTACACGACCTGAGACGTTATAAACTGCCGCAATTGTACCCAAAATCAAAACTCGGTTTTTTCGAGACCGCTGTTAGAAGGGCGGACCATTTTCTGGCTGTTTCACAGTCAACCAAGAACGACTTGTGTTCGGTATTCGGCATTGAAGAACAAAAAGTTGATGTCATATCACACGCAACCGAAATCGAACCGTTCGAATATACTACTGAGCAAAAAAACAGCATAGTCCCGGATTTGTCGAAAAAACTGGGACAGCAATTAGGCGATTATTTTGTGGTAATGTCCTCGCCGGACAGCCGAAAGAATATACCGCGCATAGTTGTAGCGTTCAGGATAGCGAAGAAGTCCCTGCCGGAACATTCAAAACTTGTAATAATAGGGCAGCTGCCAAAAAGAGAACAGGAATTCGCGAAGAAATTAAAGGCCGGTTT
>JBAVNP010000091.1:0-25793 GCA_049691175.1 Sedimentisphaerales bacterium | reverse complement strand
ACCGTAACCATCGGCCTTGGCCAGTCGTAAACATATTTCTTCTTTTCAGCCATACCGGAATCTTATCAAATTGCACAAAAAAATAAAGCTAAAAGACCTTTGATAATATTTTATATTCGATTAAAATAGTGAATTATGAATTTATTCTTAAATCCAATTGTGGAATTAACACTGCCCGGTGGCTGGAAGGGTGCCATCCTCGAAAAATGGTCTGTTCTGCTGCTTGAGCCTGAAAAACTAACTGAAAAACCGGAGCTTATTTTCAAATTGGAAAAAGGCAATATCACGGCCTTAAAAAAAATCGATTATGACGACAAAAAAATCACTTTTGTTGTCAAAAAGACTGTTAAGCCTCGCGGTTTAAAAGCCCTTGTGGAAATTCTGAGGGCGCCAAAATCGCTTAGAAATTTCTACCTTGCGATACTGCTGAAGCAGAAGGGCGTCGAGGTTGCCGAGCCTGTGGCGGCCTTATGGCACAAAAAAGAAGGAAGCATTTATATAACCGAATACATAAAAAACAGTTTAAATCTTTACGAGGTCGTATCCGGCAGGGACAAGGAAATTCTTACAAATTTCTTTGCAAGAAAAACGGTCATCAGGCAGGTTGCCGAGATAATCGCCAAACTCCATAAATCGAATTTCTGGCACAGAGACCCGAAAGCCGGTAATTTTATCATATATAAAGATGGCGGTATTTATAGAGTCAAACTTATTGACCTTGACGGGATAAAACAGGATTCCGCCGGCAAGCCGGAAAATCATATCAGGACCCTTGCAAAACTTGCCGAGACACTTGTTCGCTACAAGGCCGTTAATTTTACCGACCTGTTCAGAGGATTTTTGATTTACTGCAATGCGATGGGAATAAACGGCGACGAAACCAGGGAGCTTTTCCACAAGGTTGAGCGTGCAACTGTAAGTACAAGATTGCACACAATAGTCTCGGATTCGTATTCACCCCCACATCAATAGCGGGTGAAAGGGTCAATGTATATATTGCGAGAAAAAATGAAAGTAAAATTTGTATTAAAAAATTGTATATTGGTGTGGGGGTAAATGACCGAACAGATTAAAAAAATTCTCATAATAAAACCAAGTGCTTTGGGTGATATTATTCAGGCATTGCCCGCGGCCTGCTGTCTTACCCAAAGTTTTCCTGATGCGCAGATAGATTGGTTCATCAGGCCTGAATATGCGGCCCTGCTTGAAAATCACCCCTGCATTGATAATGTTGTTATCTTCGACCGCAAAAAGTTAGGTAAATGGTGGTTCAAGCCGAGCGCCTTTGCGGAGCTTATAAGGCTTATCAGACAATTAAGAAAGGCAAAATACGATATTGTTTTTGATTTTCAGGGCAGGTTCAGAAGCGCAATTTTCGCCTGGTTCAGCGCTTGCAAACAAAGAATAGGTATGGCGGGAACACAGGAATTAACCGGCATTTTCTATACACAAAAAATCGGCCTCTCTGAATCTTCTGTTCACCTTGTTGATTATTTTCTCGATATGGTCTGCCAGGCTGGCGCAAAGAGAACCCAGGCAAAGTTTGGTTTAAAACCCGATGCGCTGATTTCTGCTGAAGTCCGAAAAATTCTAACGTCGAATAATGCAAACGCGGACAACTATGCCGTCTTTGCCCCGGCCGCGACTGTCGAGGTCAAATGCTGGCCGATAGAAAATTTCGCCGAGATTGTCGAAAGGATTCATAAGAAATATCATTGCAGCATCGTTGGTGTTGGCGTAGAGTCTGAAAAAGCGATCGTGCGGCGGATTGAAACTTTGTCATCTGTGCCTGTGGTAAACCTTGCGGGTAAAACAGATATTAAGAAACTTATTGCATTACTCGCATCAGCGAAAATTGTCGTCAGTAACGATACCGGCCCTGCGCATATAGCAGCCGCCTTGGATGTGCCGATGGCGATGATCTTTGGTTTTACCAATCCTTCAAGAGTAGGCCCTTACGGCAGACCGCAAACCGTCGCGGCAATAGATGCCGGCAATAGGGAAAAGGAAATTGAAAGCATAAATCCCGCTCATAATATAAAAAATGTAACTGTTGAAAGCGTCTTTGAGATAATCAGCAGGCAGTTGGGGTAGAACTTGGCAAACGAAACAATAAATCGAAAGAAAAGAAAAAATAAATTCCTGCGTTTTCTTGAGTATAAGATTCTGCACATCGACGATACACCGCACAAGATCGCTCTCGGCCTTGCAATTGGTTTATTTGTTGCCTGGACGCCTCTGCTGGGTCTGCATATTTTGATAGTTATCGCGTTAACTATGCTGCTGCGTGCGAATAAATTTGCCGCTCTTGTAAGCGTCTGGGTTTCGAACGTTTTTACCTTCGCGATTATCTATTATCCCGCGTATCTCGTCGGCAAGGTTATATGCGATATTTTTCCCCATCATAGGGTCTTAAGTGGAGAACAAGTATCAATATCTTTCAACAAGCTTTTTGCTCCGATGAATATGCTGACAGGCTTTTATAAAGAAGAATACTGGTCACAATTCTGGATTCTCTTAAAGAAAATCGGCCCCGAATTATGGATAGGTTGTTTCCTTATGGGCAGCCTTGTCGCTATTAGCGCTTATGTAATCTGCTACAATATTATCATGTCTCACCGCGCCAAAAACCCCCATCGCAGATACAGAAAATACTAATGTTTAGCCGTCGCCGGCACGGCGACGCAGGTTTAGCCCCCACTTTTAGTGGGGGTTATGTTTTCTGCCGCCCCAATCATTCACAACGCAACAGAGCCCCGAATATAAATGAGGGGTAATCCAATCGTGGTTAGCCCTGCCAACACCTTGGCAGGGTTTGCGTCTCTCTCACATTGATTGATAATTATCAACTATCTATTTTTGCTTCAAAATCGCCATTTTGAGAATTTTAATTTGGGTAATTTGGATTTATTTAGGATTTAGAAATTAGGATTTAGAATTTTGTTCTCCTTTCCACTTATACCCGCAATTGTTGCACGTGTACTTTTTGATTGGAAAAGTCAGCGGCAGTCGGTAAAGAAGTATTGAAATGAAAAATGCCCAGCGGGAATATTTTTCATAATCAATATCGGCATTGCCGCATTTTGGGCATTTTATATCATAGTTTTGGTTTGCACTTGCATTTTCCGACCGGCTAATATTTTTAAGAGTTTCCAGGGCCTTTTGTTTATCGGATTCCTTTATATAAAGTTTTATACCGCCTTCGGCATTGGCACAAAGCCAGTAAGTGGCGACAAAATTTTCACCGGACAGGAAGCATTCGATGCCTTCACGTTCAAGAGCTATCTTCGCAATTTCCGCTTTGGTGTAATCAAGAAACGAATCAATTTTTATTATCTTTTCATCCATACCTGACAGACAGATTACTTTGTCTGCCAGGTATTGTCTAACATTTTTTGTTTAGCCGTCGCCGGCCTGTCCCGAGCGGAGTCGAGGGGCACGGCGACGCAGGTTTAGCCTGCACCCCTGCGGTGCAGGGTTGTCATTCCCGCGAACGCGGGAATCCCAGAGTATTTACCCGCCGTTAGGCGAAGTTGATGACGGGGTTAGTGGTTGACAGGGTTCGTCGTCCCTCTCCTAAAAATTCCCTTTGCCCATTCCTAAAACCTGCCATATAATTTCAACAAGACCTTAATGAAAGTCATGTTAGCATTGAAGCAAGTTCAAAAAATTTGGAGTGTTCGACCGTCAGGAATTCTGGTGCCTGCTGGATGGATAACCGATGGTGCTACTAATCTAGAAGTTTTTGATTTCCAAAAGCTTAAAGACAAGGCAGTTGAAATTGAGAATCTCTATAAAAAAGCAAATATTGTTCTGCGGCCAGATTCTGAACTTGGCCGTATGATTCAAAACACCAAAGATTATTGTGAATTCCGGTCTTTAGGAAAACCATGTTCATGGAATAGCTTTTTTCTTTGTCTCCATTTGGACCGACTCGCAAAAGCAATTTTACCGTTGCAAAATGAGGATCAACAGACCCAGTGCCTATACCTTGAAAAACTACTTTCAGGTACTCTTGATTTCTTTAAAAGAGAAAAGTCTGAAGCTAAAAGTTTCCTATGGGAATTGGAAGTTTGGTCATGGCTTCGAGAAAAAACAAAAAATGTAAAATTGGAAGAACCCGATATTACAGTTAATTATAGTGGTTCTCGTATTGGGATTGCCTGTAAAAAGTTATATTCAGAAAAACATGTCCAGAATGTTTTATCGGAAGGCGTTGGCCAGATAGAAAAAGAATTTGAATTTGGGATTGTTGCAATAAATATTGATGAACTTCTCCCAGAAAATTCTGTCTTAAAAGCTGAAAACACCAATATTGCGTCTGAAATCATACAAAAAAATAATGATATATTCCTTAATAAACATAGTAGGCATTTTGAAAAATATTTTTCGAAAAGCCGTATTATCTCAACAATTATATCAACTTCAGTTCTTATTGATATACCCTCTCAAAAACCTCAATTCAGTAATATGTATCGACGAATCGTATGGACAGTTTCGGGGCTATCAATAAAACATAAAGAGCAACTTGATAACTTTTACAATACTGTTATGAATTAACTTCCCGTTTTCCCTTGTTAAACGATTTAATATTTCTGCATTTTTATCTTTTATTTTTAATTTTCCTTTCAAACTACACCCCCACACCAATTTGTTTTCTTCGGCAGTCTCACTATCCTTAGTTTTTCTATTCTGCATCGGTACTGTAAAGGTCTGCATCGTAGCCTTCGCCGCCTTCCTGACCGTCGGCGCCATCGCTGATAATTACATAAGGTTTACCGAATTCAGGATAAGCGACAAATACAAAATCGTTACCCCACGCATCTTTTGGAATAGCCGTTGCATCAATATATCCGCCTGGTTGATAACCTTTGACATCGCTTGGCTGTGTAATCAGTATAGACAATCCTTCTTCCTGCGTAGGATATCTGCCGGTATCCATTTTGAACTGGGCAACAGCGTTATGAAGTATTTTCAGATTAGCCTTTGTTGTGATAACACGCGCCTTGTCGGTCTGTCCCAGCGTCAACGCTAACATTGACGGTAATGTAAACCCATACAAAAGTACGCAAATAAAAACAAGTACCGAAAGAACGATGGCTTTGCCAACTCCAGTGTTCATAAATTTCTTTATTGCAATGGTAGAACATAATATATAAACGAAAAGAGGTATGAGGCTATTAACTTTAAAAATGTTAGTCATTATGCCCATTGTTATAGCTATTATAACATAACAAAACAAAACTGTTAGAAGACACAGCACTATAGATACCTTAGAACATATCAGCTTGAACAAAATAGTTGGCAGGACTAATAGAACAAGGAATGAAGCGAAGTAAATAATAATCCACAATAAAATCTCTCTCATTATCTAATCCTTTAAATGATTTTTCACATAATAACTAATTTAAGATTAACAATCAAGAGAAAAAACATCGAAGTTTTTCACTTTTCACTTTTACCTTTTCACTTTTTTACTACTTCACTGCACCTACTGCAAAGTTCGGGATTGTCTGCATTCTGCCCAACGCTCGGCCAATAATTCCAGCATCGCTGGCATTTTTTATGAGGGCTCTTCTGTGCAGAAATAAGTTTATCCGATTTTGCCTTAACAAGTTTTATCTCGCTCGCAATACACAGTGCCGCGAAATTCTTAACGCCGAATTGCTCAACTGTATTTATTAAATCGTTATCATCTGTCGTTATCGTTATCGACGATTCCTGATTGCTTGCGATTATCTCGTTCTTTCTTAAGCCTTCAAGTTCTTTTAAAACCTCATCGCGAAGTTTCATCAGTTTTTCCCATTTCGGCTCTTCTTTCTGCCAGTCGATAGATTTGTCAATCTTCGGCATCTTCAGCAAATGAACACTTTCTGCAGTTTCAGTTTTTACATTTATTGATTCATAGACCTCTTCAGCCGTATGAACAAGAACCGGAGCAAGAAGTCTGGCTAAGCAATCGAGGATGGAATACATTGCGGTCTGGGCGCTTCGGCGTGAAAGGGAATCTTTCGCATCGCAGTAGAGCCTGTCTTTGAGCAAATCCATATAGATACTGCTCATCTCAATAACGCAGAAATTATAAATCAGCGTATAAACCTTGTGAAACAGGAAGTTTTCGTAAGAATCTGTAACTTCGCTGACAAGTTTCGCCAATTGCTGCACTGCCCACTTGTCAATCTCAAACATTTTTTCATAAGGCACGCTGTTTTTCGAAGGTTCGAAATCGGAGGTATTTCCGAGCAGATAGCGCAGAGTGTTTCTTATTTTCCTATAGGCGTCTTGCAGTCTTGCGATAAGCGTATCGCTGCACCGCATATCTTCCTGATAATTAACGCTCGCGACCCAGAGCCTTAAGATGTCTGAACCGTATTTTGCGACTTCATCCTGAGCGTTGACATAATTACCAAGCGACTTGGATTGTTTTTTCCCTTCTTCGTCAACAGTAAAGCCGTGGGTTAGGACTGTTTTGAAAGGTTCGACTCCTTCTGCTCCGAGCGCAGGCAGAAGTGAAAGCTGGAACCAGCCGCGATGTTGGTCTGAGCCTTCGAGATACAAATCGACCGGTATTGGCCAGCCTGCCTGTTTTGCAACGCTATACCAGCTGCAGCCTGATTCGAACCAGACATCGAAGATATTTTCTTCTTTTTGCAGGTCGTCGAATTTGAAGCCGGCAGGCAATTTGAAATTTTCGCCGAGTATTTCCTTTGGCGAATCGATAAACCAGCTATCCGAACCTTTTTTTCTTATATGCTCCGCGACTGCCAATACAGATTCCTTTGTTAAAAGAGATTTACACTCTGAATTATAAAAAACTGGTATTGGCATACCCCAGCATCGCTGTCTGCTAATACACCAATCAGGTCGGGATTCAAGCATTCCGGTAATGCGTTTTTCTCCCCAGCCAGGAATCCATTTTACCTTTGGTATTCTCTCAAGAGCCAACTTTCTTAAACTTTTTCCGCCCTGCGGTGAGCCTGCCGAACCCGTCGGCATCGAATTATCCACCGAAATAAACCATTGCTCCGTTGCTCGGAAAATTACAGGCATTCGGCTTCTCCAACAATGCGGATAGCTATGAGTGATTTGGCCTTCTGCGAAAAGTAAGCCTTTGTTCCTGAGATAATCATTGACCTCTTTATCGACTTTAAGAACGTTTTTGTCGCAGAGCCATTTTGGAACTGTATCATCATAACAGCCATCGTCTTTCACCGGCGAATAAACCGCTAATTTGTTCTGCTGGCCGGCCATATAGTCTTCAAGACCATGGCCGGGGGCGATATGAACAAGACCCGTGCCGTCCTCTGTTGTAACAAAATTTGCACTGATTACCAGCCAAGCATCTTTATCAGTGGGATTGGTCTCCACAAACGGATGACTATACCGCAGCCCGATAAGCTCACTTCCCTTTACAGTCCTTTCACTAACCGTGTAATTTTCAAGTTTGCCAGCAGCAACGACCGCTTCAAGACGAGCCTGTGCGACAATTGATGTCCATTTTTTGCCGTTCTGCGTGAAACTAACGGCTTTATAATCGAGGTCGGGATGAGCGGCTATCGCTAAATTCGCGGCCAGCGTCCACGGTGTTGTAGTCCAAATCATAAAACATACATCGCTACTCTTGTCTTTGATGAGACCCAGCGATTTTAATTTTGCCGCGGACTCTTTCGTTACTGGAAAATTGATGAAGATGCTCGGCGAGGTAATATCCTCATATTCCAATTCCGCATCGGCAAGGGCGGTCTGGCAGCCAATCGACCAATGTATCGGTTTCAACTGCTTATAGACAAGACCTTTTCCCACAAGCTCGGCAAAGACTTCGCAGATTCCAGCCTCGTATTGCGGCTTGAGGGTAAGATACGGATTTTCAAAATCGCCGAAGACGCCGAGGTCTTTAAATTGCTTGGTCTGAAGTTTGACATATTTACTTGCGTATTGCTTGCACAGTTTGCGGATTTCAAGTTTGCTTAAGGTCTTTGCCTTTTCGCCAAGCTCTGTAAAGACCTTGGCCTCTATCGGCAGGCCGTGGCAGTCCCAGCCGGGGACGTAAGGAGCTTTGAAACCCGACATTGTTTTGTATTTGACGACTATGTCTTTTAAAACCTTGTTTATTACGTGGCCCATGTGGATATCGCCATTGGCGTAAGGGGGGCCATCGTGAAGGATATACTGCGGACAGTTCGCTCTCGAATCGAGGATTTTTTTATAGATTGCCATTTTGTCCCAGTTTTTCCGCTGCTGCGGCTCACGCTGGGTAAGATTGGCCTTCATCGCAAAGTTCGTCTGAGGCAGATTTAACGTTTTACTGTAGTTTTTCTTGTCTTCAGTCATTATTTTAAGTCCCTGATAAAACAGAACATAATAGTTTCTATTCCATTGTCTGTCAAGTGTTTATAACTTTCACCACAGAGCCACAGAGAAAACTTGGGTATGTATATATAAATTACGTTTAAACATTTTTTCTATTCCAAAAATCTGGAAGTAGTTTAAAAACCGACTATTCGAATGGTATATAGCGCGAGAACACAGAGAAACACGAAGCATAATATCTTAACCGGCGAGGTCTTTTTTGTTGAAGGGCGTTGAAGGGGGGTATAATTTTATGAAGACAGAAACGCAGTTATCGGTTATCAGTTATCAGTCGACAAAATACCGAGACCTGAATTTAATAAAGAAGCAACAGAGGAAAATTAAAAATCAAAATGCAAAAATAAAAATTACAGATTAAAATTTAAAAATAGGTGGCTGTCTCTAATTATTTCCTGTCCCTAATTATTTCCTAATTATTTCAGGGGCAATATTTTCAATTTGAATCTATTCAAGTCAATTTCCAATAGAAATGTTCTGAAGGGTTCGTATCTGAAATTATCAAAATTGAGCGGCGCGTATTCCTCATCGCCAGACTGCAAAACAAATTTATCGTGGGCGTAAGCGGCTAAAATGCGGTGCAGAGAATTATCGCGAAGATGGAATAACAATGTCTTACCGGAACTATTGCGAAATCGAGCTCTGCAATAACTTTTGCCGTCTCTTATATAGACATTAACGCCGGCAAAACCCGTATTGGATTTGTATTTTCTGTTCAAAGTATTTTGTCTTTGAGTGCAAATTCGCAGGTTCTCTCTTCGATTATCAAATCCATCGTGATTAATATGGTCAACAACCATTCCCTCGGGCGGATTCATAATAAAACACTGAAGCCGAACATACCTTGACGGATTTTTTCCAATACGAAGAACCGGATAATTTTTGCCGGAAGAGGGCATAGTAACTATGCCATTGACGTATTTTCTGCGCGGCCGGTGAGGGCGGGCAGGGCGGATGTTAAAAATCTGATAATAAATATCAGGGTCAACTTTAACGGTCCGGCCGCTAATTGTAAAAGTCAGAAAATCAATTGTGCTTTGTGAAGACATAGAAATACTAACACGAAAGAAAATTGGGGATATAAAAAGGCTGGTTTTACTAAGCCGGCAGTTTGCCGGTTATCGCTTACAGTGTTTCCAAAACTGTAAGCCGTTTAATATAGGCATTTTAAGTGAATAAATGCCTAAAATTCATTAATTATCAAATAACAAGGGTATTTTACCATATTTTTAACTAAAAATCAAACGAAAAGTTGGGAAAATTCAGAAAAACTTCAGTACGAAAAGTAAGACGAACCCCCAATATAAAATTGGGGGCTTCAGGATTTTAACGAACCCTGCCATAGTGATGGCAGGGCTAACCACCCCGATGAAGTAGTTGCGACACTTCACGGGGTAAACTCCTAAAACCCCCACTAAAAGTGGGGGCTAAATATGGAATTAAACAATGGAACAATTCTGTTTAAAAATTGCCTGAAAGACGATAATACTATAAGAAACCATTTTTGATTAAAGGGAGACCAATTATGAAACCATCTGTAAAAGTCGTAACAATATTTCTATTGCTTGTTTCGCTGGCGCATTTGCTGAGGCTAATTTTTCAGGCGAAGGTAATGTTAAATAATACCGAGATACCAATGTGGATGAGCGTTGCGGCGTGCGTAGTTACCGCAATATTGGCAACCTGGCTTTGGAAAGAAAACAAGAAGTAAAAAAAATTGGTCCATTCTAAAAAATAGATGAATAAAACCGCAAATCAATATCAAATCCATACGATTTATATACTGCTGGCGGTGGTAACTTTTATCGCGTTTGAGCCGATAATCCATAACGGGTTTATAAGCTTCGATGATGATGTATACATTTATCAAAACAATCATGTAACAAGCGGCCTGACGCTTAAGAATATTATCTGGGCGTTTACGAATATTCACGCCAATAATTATCATCCGCTGACTTCGCTGTCTCATATGCTGGACTGCGAGCTTTACGGGACAAAGGCCGGCGGTCATCATTTTACAAATTTGCTTTTTCATATAGCTAATACTTTGCTGCTGTTTACTGTTTTGAGCCGTATGACAAAGCAATTATGGGCAAGCGCCTTTGTCGCGGCTCTTTTCGCTCTTCATCCGCTTCACGTGGAGTCCGTAGCATGGGCATCGGAGCGAAAGGACACACTCAGCACGTTTTTCTGGATGCTCACGATGTGGGCCTATATTCACTATTGTGACTGCGCTGCCGTGCCGGCGGCGGCTAAACCCCGCCATAGTAATGGCGGGGCTAAACACTATTATATATTATCAATTGTATTATTTACGCTGGGTCTTTTATCCAAACCGATGCTGGTAACTTTGCCGTTCGTTCTGCTTTTGCTGGATTATTGGCCGCTGGGCCGCTTTAAGAAAGTTCATTTAAGCCGCCTGATTTTTGAGAAAATTCCCTTTCTGGTCCTTTCGGCGATTCTAAGCGTTGTTACTTTTATGGTTCAGCAAAAAACTGGAATGGTAAAAACTTTTTCGAATTATCCGCTGCCGTGGCGAATTGAAAATGCCCTTATTTCATATATTATATACATTGAGAAAATGTTCTGGCCTGCCAAACTGGCGATATTTTACCCGCACGCCGGTTCAAACGTATCGATTTTGTATGCTGTAATATCAGCCGTTTTACTGCTGGCTGTAACAATTCTTATAGTTCGATTTGCCAAAAACCATCGTTACCTTGTTACCGGCTGGTTCTGGTATCTTGGAACACTTGTGCCTGTTATCGGCCTGATACAAATCGGTCAGCAGGCGATGGCCGACCGCTACAGCTATATTTCCCTGACGGGTTTATTCATTATTATTGCATGGGGCATACCTGAACTGCTTAGAAAATGGAGATATGGAAAGATTGTTCTTGGCCAGTCGGCGGTGCTGGTTATTCTGGCAGTGTCGATATGTACTCATTTTCAGATTAGCCATTGGCGCAATGACCTGACTTTGTTTCAACATGCCATTGATGTGACAGAGGATAGTCATATGGTAATGAACAACCTGGCCTGGATTCTTGCTACAAGTGATAAAACAGCAGTTCGCAATCCTGACAAGGCTGTCAATCTTGCTCGTCGAGCCTGTGAGCTTACAAACTACAAAAATCCCTTTTATTTGGATACGCTCGGAGCTGCTTTTGCCGCGGCCGGTAATTTCAGCCGGGCAGTTGAAATCGCCCAAAAGGCAATAGGATTATGCCAATCCGGTCAGCGAGGTTCGCTGAAAAAAGAAATTGAAAATCGACTGACCCTATACATGGCCGGCAAACCTTATATCAAGCCCTTATTACCTTGACTTTGTGCCATACAATAAATAAAGTTATCTCCAATGGCAAAAAAACTCTATATTATTGACGGACACGCACATATTTACGCGGCGTTTTATGCGAAGATGAACCATCTGACCAGCTCGAGCGGAGAACCGACCTGGGTAAGTTATATTTTCACGATGACACTTTTGGGACTTATCCAGAACCGTAAACCCGATATGCTTATTGTGGCAATGGACAGCAAGACCCCAACGTTCAGAAGTAAAATTTATCCTGAGTACAAAGCCCACCGCCCGCCGATGCCCGATGATATGCCTGCCCAGATAAATCGCGTCGAGCAGATACTTGCTGCAATGAGAATACCAATTCTGCGAGTGAATGGTTTCGAAGCCGATGATGTAATCGGCACGCTTGCCAAAAAAGCATCAAAAGACGGCATTGACACCTATATCTGCGCAAAAGATAAAGATATGTATCAGCTTGTCGATGACCATACTTACATTTTCGACATCAAAAAAGGAGATATTCTTGACGATGATACACTGTTAGAAAAATATAAAATTAAGCCTGAACATTTTATCGATGTTCTGGCTCTGCAGGGAGATACGTCCGACAACATTCCGGGTGTACCGCTAATCGGGGAAATGAACGCAATCAAATTAATTCAGAAGTACGGTACTCTTGACAATTTATATAAAAACGTTAATGAAATTGAAGGTAAAAAAGGCGAAAATCTTCGCGAATTTAAAGAGCAGGCCTATCTTAGTAAAAAACTTGTCACGATAAATACACAGGTGCCAATTGAAATTGATTATCAGAAATTTCGACTGCAAGAACCCGACAAGGAAAAACTTGCCGCTGTATTTACCGAACTGGGCTTTAACAGGCTTTTAACACAATTGGGATTATCACCGGCGGAAGTGAAAAAAACAAAAGAAATAGAGGGAAAACCAACTGTAAAAACTCACTTATTTACAGAGGTTGATTCAATAAAAACCGTTAAGCATAATTATCATTTAATAGACACTCCTGAAAAATTTGATGATTTTGTTTCGGAATTAAAGAAGCAAAAACTTTTCGCTGTCGATACCGAAACCACCTCAATATCTGCCCACCGCGCAGAACTTGTCGGAATAAGTTTCTGCTGGCAGCCTCACAAGGCGTATTATCTTGCGATAAAAGCATCGATGGGAACCAAATCATTGGGATTGTCGATAGTCAAACAGAAATTGGCAGGAATTTTGGCTGATGAGAAAATCAAAAAAATCTGCCAGAATGCAAAATATGATATGATAGTCCTGGCAAATGGCGGTATGCCGGTAAAAGGGCTTTTCTTCGATACGATGATAGCTTCATATGTGCTGGAAGCGGAACATCGGAGTCATTCTCTTGATAATATGGCTATGGATTTTCTTAAATATAAGAAAATTCCCACTTCGGACCTGATTGGCAAAGGCAAAAATCAATTGAGTTTCGATATGGTCGATACGGCATCGGCCTGCGATTATTCCTGCGAAGATGCCGACTTTACATTCCAGCTCTACAAGTACCTGGGCGAAAGACTTGAAAAAGAGCCAACGCTGAAAAAGCTTTTTGAAGAAATTGAAATGCCGCTGGTCGAGGTTCTTACAACAATGGAACTCAACGGCGTCAAACTTGACATAGGCATCCTGAAACAATTGTCTGTTGAGATAAATAAGCAGCTTGAAAAGGCAACCGAAAAAATTTACGCTCTCGCCGGCGGACCGTTTAATATAGATTCGCCTAAACAGCTTTCAGAGGTGCTTTTTGACCGGCTGGGTTTGCAATCGCTGCGGGAGGGCAAAACAGGCCACAGCACTGATGCCGATGTGCTTGACGGACTTGCCGGCGAACATCCGGTCATCGAGCAGATACTCCAGTATCGTCAGTTAAGCAAGCTCAAGAATACTTATACCGATAAGCTCGGCTCGCTTATCAATCCGCGCTCCGGCAGGGTGCACGCATCATTTAACCAGACAATAACCGCGACCGGCAGACTAAGCTCATCCGACCCGAACCTGCAGAATATTCCAATCCGAACTGAAATAGGCAAAAAGATTCGTGCCGCATTCATACCGGAAAAGAAGGACGATAAAATTTTGAGCCTTGATTATTCACAGATTGAGCTTCGAATGGTTGCGCATTTCAGCGGCGACAAGGAATTGAAAAAGGCATTTGAGGAGGACAAAGATATTCATACCTATGTTGCTTCGCAGATTTATAATGTTGATATTAAAGATGTAACAAGCGAAATGCGTTCTCGCTGCAAGGCGGTTAATTTCGGCCTGATTTACGGGCAGGGGGCTTTCGGCCTCAGTAAAACAACCGGTATGAGCGTTGCCGAGGCAAAAAAATTCATCGACGATTATTTTGCACGCTATAAATCCATCCAGCAGTTTAAAAAGAACGCTATAACAGAGGCAAAAAAGAGCGGCTACGCCGAGACTATCTGCGGCAGAAGAAGAGAAATCAGCGGCCTTGAGAGCAAAAACGGCAATGTGCGTTCGCAGGCCGAAAGACTCGTTATAAATACGCTGGTTCAGGGTTCCGCCGCCGATTTGATTAAAATTGCAATGATAAAAATCCAGAAAAGAATCGAAAAAGAAAAAGTGCCTGCGAAAATGATACTGCAAATCCACGATGAACTGGTTTTCGAATCTGACGGCAAGGAAGCTGAAAAGCTTGCGAAAGTTTTCAGCAGTGAAATGACAGACGCGATAAAACTTAACGTGCCATTGAAGGTGGATATCACAATCGGCAGAAGCTGGATGGCGGAGTAAGAATTATGAAGAAACCAATGGAAAAATATGGATGGCAGATAATGCTGGGCATCGGGCTGCTTGTGCTTACCGTGATTCTTTATCTGGTGCATTTTCTTATATTTCACGATGCGCATCATATTTTCATATACCTGCTCGGCGATATAGCCTTCATACCGGTGCAGGTTTTGCTTGTTACGCTGATAATAGAAAATCTGCTCAACATCCGCGAAAAGAAAAGTAAAATGGCCAAGCTGAATATGGTTATCGGCACGTTTTTCAGCGAAACCGGAACAAAGCTGGCAGAAAGATTTTTTCAGCTCGACCCTTTAGCGGAACAGATACGCAATGGGCTTGTAATTACCGACGACTGGACGAATGAAAGATTCTTGTCCGCGGTCGGCATCCTTAGAAGACACGAATATAACCTGCAAATTGACAAGGCGGACCTTTTAGAGCTTCGGACATATCTCCTTGGTAACAGGAAATTTTTAATGCGGCTGCTGGAAAACCCCAATCTTCTGGAACACGATAATTTTTCCGATATGCTTTGGGCGATTTTTCACCTTACAGAAGAATTGATTCAAAGGAAAGAGCTAAAGAATTTGCCGGAAAACGACGTAAAACATCTTCTCGGCGATATGAAAAGAGCGTATCGAACGATTATTTTTGAGTGGATTGCATATATGAAATATCTCAAGGCCGAATATCCGTACCTGTTCAGTCTTGCGATGAGAACGAATCCGTTTAATCCCAATATCTCTGTTTATGTTCCTTGAAGAAAAAATATTATGAACCCGGGTTCTGATAATTTCGCCAAAATACTAATCTTCACCGGAGCAGTTTTGCTGCTGGCGGGATTGGGAGTTCTTGTACTGGGCAAAATCGGTTTTTTCCGTTTGCCGGGCGATGTGGAAATGGGCGGGAAAAACTGGAAAATTTTTCTGCCGATTACAAGCTCCATACTCATCTCAATTGTTCTCACTTTTATTTTGTGGCTGATTAGCTTTCTGCGAAAATAATTTATGCGGCAATTTTTCAAAGACAAAAATTTTCTATTGTTATGTCTGGCAGCCTTTTTTATGAGTTCCTGCCTGCAGCTGGGAGGTATTGTTCTGCCTTTCGCTGTCAAGGCTATGGGGGGCAGCGATACTGATATAGGCTTGTGCTTTTTAGGACAGATGGGCGCTTATGTTATTTGCTGCATGCTGGCTTTTGCAGTAATCGACAGGTTCAAGCCGAAGAGAGTCCTCCTGATAACCGCAGGGGCGGGAATTATTGTTTCGTTCGGCTTCTTTATGATAGTCTGGTACGGAAACAATAACGGCATATTTTTTAATCCGATAACGCGGCTGATTATTCTAATGGTTATGGTCGGAGTCATTACAGCGTTTTTCTGGCCTGTGCTGATGGGCTGGATTTCGACAGGCTATGAAGGCGCAGAGCTTACAAAAAGATTCGGTTTTTATAATGTAGCGTGGGCGAGCGCGAATACTATTATGCCCGTCATCGGCGGATACCTTATGGAAATCAATTATTCTTTCCCTCTTGCCGTTTCAGTTATTATAGCGTCTCTCTGTTTCATATCGCTCTATCCGACAAAATGCATCAGTCAAAGCCCAAAACCGCATCAAAGCGGCAGCGATACCGTTTGTCATCAGACGCCGAAACAAAACATGCAATTTGTCTGGATGTCGCGAGTCGCACTTTTTGCCACATGGGTATATGTAGGGGTTTTTAGAAGCCAGCTTGGAATCCTGTATAAATTCCAGCTTAATCTGTCGGAATCAGTCTATGGCTGGGCAACGGCTCTGATGTGTTTATTGAATGTTATTGTTTTCTGGATGATGGGTAAAAGCCATTGGTGGCATTACAAAAAGACGCTGTTTGCACTGATTCAGGCCTCGGCCGTATTTAGTATGATAATTATTCTGTTTTCCGGCAATGCCGCGTTTCAGCTTTTTGCCGCCGGTTTAAGCGGCGTCTGCTACGGTTTTATTTACAGCTCACATCAGTATTACTGCGTCAGCGGCGGCACAAAACGCTCAGGCTTAATGGCAATACACGAAACAATCATCGGCGCAGGTTACGCGGCAGGTGCTCTTGTCGGCGGAATTCTAAGCGATAATTTCGGCAGATATTCGCCATACTGGTTTGCCTGCGCCGTCATCGTCACAGGAGGATTTATTCAGGTGCTTTTGTGGAAATTTTTAAAAACACAATCAGAGCCGCGACCGTTAGAGAGCGGTATTTGAATGGTGGTTAGCCCCGCCAACACTTTGGCGGGGTTCAGAGATTAATCTTCATCGAAGGCAAACACATCCGTCTTTACATCGCCGAGGTAAAATCTGCCGTCGTTGTATATAAAGTTCATAATCGTATCAAGCTGGCTGACGGTAAAAGTCCTGTCGTTTGATACCACCGCTATTCCGATAACCGCCATTCGTCTATTATCGAGCCTGTCAATCTCCGCTGCGGAAACATTAAATCTGCTCTTTAACCTCTCAATAACACTTTTGACTATCCTTCTTTTATCTTTCAGAGTCATTACTCCCTGAAGATGTATGCAGACTTTTGCAGTTCCCGTAAACATTTATAACCCTATAGTTTCAAAAAATTGCGTCAACCTAAAACGTTATTCAATACGTAACCGACAGACGATAAACGAAACGAGCCGCGCAACCAATTGCCGTTTTTTATTCAATGTTCGACGTTCCTTACTTCTTTGCTTCCTTACTTCCTTATTTCTTCATCCTCTTGGATGATATTTCTTATGGATACTTCTCAATCTTTCCTGGTCAACGTGTGTATAAATCTGCGTCGTGGCAATATCGACATGTCCGAGCATCTCCTGAACGCTGCGTAAATCTGCTCCGCCGCTCAAAAGATGGGTCGCAAAACAGTGCCTAAGCGTATGCGCCGTCATTTGTCTTGATAGACCTGCCCGGCAGGCATATTTTTTTACAATCCGCCAGATTTCAATCCTGCTAAGCGCTCTGCCAGTTCGGCTTAAAAACAGAGAGTCCCCACTGAATGGCTTTAAAAGTTTGCCTCTTAATTGTCCAATATATTCTTCGACAGCGGCGATAGCGGTTTTATTAAGTGGAATTACGCGCTCCTTTTTGCCTTTGCCAAGGCATCGGACGTATCCGATTTTTAAATTCACATCGCCGAGCTTTAGACCTGCAACCTCGCTTGCCCTTGTGCCGGTAGCGTAAAGCAGTTCCAGCAGGGCACGGTCGCGCAGATGATAAGGCTCTTCCTCGACAGGGGCGTTTAATAGTTTTGCGACCTGTTCTTTGTTGCAGACTATCGGCAGTTTTTGCCACAGCTTTGGACTTTCCAGAAAAACGGTCAAATCATCATCGATATGCCCCATAAGTTTGCAGAATCGCATAAACATCTTTATCGCGACAACGCTGCGGTTTATAGAGGCCTCGGCTTTATTTTGGCGTGCAAGACTCTTTGCATAGCCGAAAAGTATTTCGTTATCAATTGCCTCCGGCTTTTTGACATTTTTCGTAAGGCAGAACTCGGCAAAATCCCGCAGGTCGCGCCCGTATCCGAGAATCGTATTTTCACTCAGCCCCGCCTCGATATTGAGGTAATCCAAAAAGGCCTTTACTATTTTGCCTAATGACTGTTCGGCTAATTTCGTATTCAAATTCTGAACCTGTACAGACATCCGATTCCTTATTCTATGTTCTTTAAAGTCCCACTTGTCGGGGCGAAGCCTTCGCGAAGACCGATAAAATATCGTTTTTAGGCCTAAATATTAACATCTGTTTCATTGGTCTGTAAGTTCCATCGTCAAAATCATTCCTTTTGCCTTAATAAATTCACCTTGAGAGTCTGTAATTTTAAGATTATAATCCTCAAAACCTCATCTTTAAAGGGATTGACGATGACAAAGCAAAAAACTATTTGGATATCGCTTACGGCAATATGTTTATTTGCCAGTTGTGCGCAAAAGCAGATAAAGAAGCCAGAGCCGGTATGTTTGGCGGGTGCGGATGTGAATTCCGCAATGGAGCGGGTTGAGAAGGTTTTATTGAGGATGAATTTCGTCGTTGTAAAAGCCGACCCCACAATAGGTTATATGCTCACCAAACCTTTGCCCGGCAGTCAATTCTTCGAAATATGGAAAAGAGACAATCGCGACGGCTACAGCAGCGCGATGGCGAATCTTTCCAGCATTCAGCGGACAGCGGAGCTTAACTTTGTGCAGAGAAATGACTTACTTTGCATCGACTGCAACGTTACGATTGAAAGACTTTCGATTCCTGAAAAGGAAATCGATAGTTCCGCAAGGGCGTATAGTATGTATTCAAAGAGCAGCGAAACGACGCACACATTGATTCTCAATAAAGAGCAGCAAGAGAAAATGGACTGGATTAATATCGGAGAAGACAACAATCTCGAAAAATATATCCTCGATAAAATTTATAAGGAATTTACGAAGAAAAAGGGCAAACGATGAACGTTCTGGTTTGTGGCGGGGCAGGATACATCGGAAGCAATATGACGGCAATGCTTGCCTCAGGAGGGCATAAGCCGATTGTTTTTGATAATCTCAGCAAGGGACATAAAGAGGCTGTAAAAGGACAGGAACTGATTGAAGGTGACCTTGCGGATTTCGACCTGCTCGTAAAAGTTCTTAAAGACAAGAAAATCGATGCGGTAATGCACTTTGCCGCGCTTATTGAAGTTAGAGAATCGGTCGAAAGACCGCTCGAGTTTTATCGCAATAATGTTTGCAATACCCGAATACTTCTGGCTGCGATGGAAAAAACAGGTGTTAAAAAATTCGTGTTCAGCAGTTCCGCAGCCGTTTATGGTATGCCAAAAAGCGTTCCGATTACTGAAGACCTGCCGAAAGAACCAATCAATCCCTACGGCGAAACAAAATGGGCTGTCGAGCAAATGTGCCATTTTCAAAGTTTGACCGGAAAACTGAATTACGCTGCTTTGAGATATTTCAATGCTGCCGGTGCAGGCGGAAACGGGACTCTTGGCGAGGACCACAAACCTGAATCCCATCTTATCCCGCTGGTTATCGCTGCTGCAATGGGCAAAACAGAAGATATTAAAATCTTCGGCACGGATTATCCAACGCCGGATGGAACCTGCATAAGAGATTATATTCATATTGAAGATTTATGTTCGGCGCATTTGCTGGCTCTCGAAAAACTGAGCAGCAGCCCTGAATTGGTTTATAATCTCGGCAATGGCAAAGGATATTCAGTTCGGCAAGTTATAGATACTGTAAAAAAAGTTTCCGGTAAGAATTTCAAGATTGCAGAGGTTGCCCGCCGGCCGGGCGACCCGCCGATTTTAACTGCGGATGCGACAAAGGCAATAAAAGAACTTGGCTGGGAAGTAAAAAAACCTGCGCTTGAAAAAATCATTGAAACCGCCTGGTTATGGCATAGCAAAAATCCTAATGGTTATGGGAAATAATAATTATATCGGCATAGATTTCGGCGGCACAAACATCAAGATTGGATGTTTTTCGATAGATTTAAAACTTCTCTGGAAAACTTCTATTCCCACAGATGCACAAATGGGGCCTCCTGCTGTTATTGACCGAATGGTTGATACAATAAAAGAAATGGCGGGCCAAAAAAATACTCCCCTGGAAACAATCAAGGCTATCGGAATTGGTTCGCCGGGGCCAGCGAAATATTCAGAAGGTATTCTTATACGCTGTGCGAATCTGCCGAAATTTATCGATGTGCCGATAAGCAAAATGCTTAAGGACAAACTTGGCAAGCCGGTGATTCTTGAAAATGATGCAAATGCTGCCTGCTACGGCGAATTTGTCGCGGGAGCCGGTAAGAATATAAAAAATATGGTATTTTTCACATTGGGGACAGGAATCGGCGGGGGGATTATTTCTGACGGCAAACTGCTTGGCGGCAGTAATGGCAATGCCGCTGAACTGGGACATATAATCGTGCAGATGAACGGCAGGTTATGCACCTGCGGACAGCGCGGTTGCGCAGAAGCTTACGCATCGGCGACAAACACCGCAAAGAGGGCGGTGGAAGCGATAGAAGCAGGGGCCGAGTCAAGTCTTAAAGAAGTATTAAAAAAGAACGGACAGATAACCTGCAAGGATGTATATGAACATTTAGCCAAAGGCGATGAGCTTGCCAAAAGGATAACTGATGAAACTGCCGAGGTGTTAGCGGTGCTTTGCATAAATGCATTGCACTGCACCGAGCCTAAAAAAATTGTTTTTGCTGGCGGGATGATTGCCGCAGGCAAACCACTTTTAGACAGAATTAAATATTATTTCAAACAGCATATCTGGAAAATCAAGCAGGAGGATAGTGTAGAGATTTGCTTTGCGACTGTCGGCGAGGATGCGGGCATTATCGGAGCGGCCGCTTTAGCAAGGGAATTGTAATCAATGTGTGTCTGATTCCGTTATAGCTTTTTGAAGAAGTTTATCTAAACCCAGTTTTTTCGCCCAATTTTTTAGATAATCGAAATCGAGGCGATTTTTCTGCAAGGCCAAAACTCCCTGCACATCCGACCACTGACGGTCTGAAACGCAGTCTGACTGTTTATGCCATTTGAGTTTTAAAAGTATAATATCTTCCGGTGACACAAGAGAGAAGGACTTATCGATAGATTCCTCGATTTTGTTTTTTTTGCTTCGAGTCAGAAGCAGTTTTTCAAATTCACTGTTTGCAGTAAAGATATCTATTTTAAAAGCTGTCTCAAAATGAATTACATTAAAACTGCCGTGGGAATTGATTGCCTGATGCATAGCCTCCTTACTGATGTAGAAACTATCTTTCAGCTTTTCATAAAGCCGTTCTGCGACAGACAAAAAAGGCTGCACGGTAATATCGGCATCCTGAGTGAAACGCGGCGTTCCATATATCGAACTTGCGATTGAACCGCCGATGGCATATCCTATCTTCAATTCATCAAGAATATCTGTTAGTCTTTTAATTACCTCGCTCTGCTGAACATCACTCATCAACTTTGTCCCCATAGACTTTGTTATATAGTTCTTCACCCAGGTGTTGTTTTGCCCATATATGCCAAATCTCTTTTTTGTCGGCATTGGGATATCTCATTCGAATTCCAGTCATTGCAAGAGACTGTCCAAAACGATAAGCGTCACAGACAATCCCGAATTTTTTGGCCGGACTCATTTTGCGATACAAGTCGTACTGAATTTCGAGTATCTCTTTTGGTGTGTCGGTAAGTTTTGTCTTATTCAATTCAACCATCCTATATTAAGCGAGATTTCTCGACTTCGCCCCTAAGGGGCTTCGCTCGAAATGACAACTGACGTTGTCAAAAGCCGATGAAGGGATTCGAACCCAAAACCTCGGCTTTACGAAAGCCGCGCTCTACCGTTGAGCTACATCGGCAAGAAAAGGTAAATATAACCCGACAATCAATTATTGTAAAGCAAACATCCGCGACTCCGAGCCAGTATAATATTTCTTGCAATTAAACCATTTGTTTGATATAAGATTCCTTTTCCTATATAAATCAATTTCTAAAGTGTAACTCTTTATTATTTAATGACTTATAGGGGCAATGTTACTTTATAACAAAGGAAATTCTGAAGCTGATTTAAGTGCAAAAGACCTTAAAGAAGGCCTGCATTCAGCGCTCGACAAACTCGGCAATCGCAGGAAAGTTCTTATAATCGGCCCGGATATTACACGTTTTTATTCGCGAGCAGGGGAACTGACCTATATGGCCTGGCAGTATTACGGCAATAAACTTACCGATATCCTGCCAGCTGTTGGAACGCATTTTGCGATGACGGACGAGGAAATAAAAAAAATGTATGGCCGAACACCTCCGGAACTTTTCAGGAAATATAACTGGCGGACGGATACCGTAACACTTGGCCGAGTCCCCGCTGATTTTATTAAAAAAGTCAGCGGCGGCAAATTAGATTACGACTGGCCTGCCCAGGTAAATAAATTGCTTGTTGAGGGCGGCTTTGACCTGATTTTGTCAATCGGCCAGGTTGTGCCGCACGAAGTTATAGGTATGGCCAATTATAATAAAAATATCTTTGTCGGAACCGGCGGGCCTGAAAGCATCAACAAAAGTCATTTCCTCGGCGCAGTCTGCGATATGGAAAAAATTATGGGCAGGGCGGACACGCCGGTCAGAAAAGTTCTCAATTACGCATCTGAACACTTCGCTAAAAAACTGCCGATTGTTTACGCCCTGACGGTTGTTTCGTCAGATGGCCCGAGAAATACGAATACCAGAGGTCTTTTCATAGGTGACGATATCGAATGTTTCAATCGGGCCTGTGAGCTCTGTTTAAAGGTCAATTTTACAATGCTCGATGAACCGCTCGAAAAGGCAGTCGTTTATCTTGACGGGCAAGAATACAAAAGCACCTGGCTCGGCAATAAGAGCATATACCGGACGAGAATGGCGATGGCCGATAATGGTCAGCTTATAGTTCTTGCGCCGGGAGTAAAGGAGTTCGGTGAAGACAAGGAAATCGACAGGCTTATTCGCAAATACGGTTATGTCGGCACAGAAAAGGTTCTCAACGCTGTCAAGCACAATGAAGATTTAAAGGCGAATCTAAGCGCAGCGGCACATCTCATTCACGGTTCAAGCGAGGGCAGGTTTAAGATAACATACTGCCCCGGCAAACTTTCAAAACGGGAAATCGAATCGGTAAATTTCAGTTACGCTGATTTGTCTGAAATGCTGAAAAAATACAATCCGGAAAAACTTCAAAATGGTTTTAATATAATGCCCGATGGAGAAAAAATATTTTTTATCTCCAATCCGGGCCTGGGCCTATGGGCGTATAAAAACAGATTTAATCAATAAATAAGGAGTAAATGAAAATGTCGAAAGCTGATATTGGTCTTATTGGTCTTGCTGTAATGGGTGAAAATCTCATTCTAAATATGGAAAGCAAGGGTTTTACCGTTGCCTGCTTTAACCGCACCGTTTCGAAGGTCGATGCCTTTATCGCCGGCCGCGCGAAGGGCAAAAATATAATCGGCTGCCATTCCATTCAGGAATTTTGCGCAAATCTTAAAACGCCTCGCAAAGTTATGCTGATGGTAAAGGCAGGTCAGGCGGTCGATGATTTTATCGAGCTGGTTCTGCCTCATCTTGAGAACGGCGATATAATTATCGACGGCGGAAACAGCCATTTTCCCGACACAACCAGAAGAACAAAATATGTCGAAAGCAAAGGCAAGCTCTATATCGGCACCGGCGTTTCCGGCGGCGAAGAAGGCGCTTTGACCGGACCATCGATTATGCCAGGCGGCTCGCCCGCTGCGTGGCCTTCTGTAAAGCCGATATTCCAGAAAATTTGCGCTCATACCGATAAGGGCGAACCCTGCTGCGACTGGGTCGGCGAAAACGGCGCCGGCCATTTCGTAAAAATGGTTCACAACGGCATCGAATACGGCGATATGCAGATGATTTGCGAAACCTATCAAATGATGAAACAGGGTTTAGGAATGACAAACGCCGAGATGCATAATGTTCTGACGGAATGGAACAAAGGCGAATTGGATTCATATCTTATTGAAATTACGCGCGATATTCTCGCTTATAAAGATGAGCAGGGAAATGAAGTTATTGATTTGATTCTCGACACGGCGGGGCAGAAGGGCACAGGAAAATGGACCGCAATCGCCGCTCTCGACGCAGGTCAGCCCTTGACGCTTATCGGTGAAGCAGTTTTCGCAAGATGCCTGTCTGCATTAAAGGAAGAGCGCGTTGAAGCATCGAAAATTCTTACAGGCCCTGCAAAACCATTCAAAGGCGATAAAGCAAAGATGATTAACGACCTTAGCAAGGCTCTTTACGCATCGAAAATCGTAAGTTATGCACAGGGTTATCAGCTTATGAGGTCAGTCGCGAAAGAATCCGGCTGGAATCTTAATTACGGCGGAATCGCACTTATGTGGCGCGGCGGCTGTATTATCCGCTCGGTATTTCTTGGCAAGATAAAAGACGCGTTTAAGAAAAATCCGAATTTGGTAAACCTGCTGCTTGACCCATTCTTTCAAAGAGCGGTCAAGAAATCTCAAAGCTCGTGGAGACGGGTTGTAAGGGCTGCTGTTGATATGGGTATCCCAATGCCGACAATAAGTGCCGCTCTTGCTTATTATGACGGCTATAGAGCCGAAAGACTGCCGGCAAATCTTCTGCAGGCACAGCGAGATTATTTCGGCGCGCATACTTACGAAAGAGTCGATAAACCTCGCAAAGAGTTTTTCCATACAAACTGGACAGGCCGCGGCGGCACTACAAGCGCATCGACCTATATCGCATAAAACCAAAACTATTTTTAGATGATAAGGAGGTCATATGATTAAGGAGATTAAGGCAAAGAAACTTAACACTGCGAAGTTTATCAGCCAAAAGGTTAAGGAAATCAAGAATGCGGTTGGAAATGGATTGGCCATTAACGCCTTGTCGGGCGGCGTCGATTCGTCCACGGTTACGATGCTCGGACATAAGGCTCTGGGAAAGCGACTAAAAACTGTTTTTATCCAGAACGGCCTTATGCGGCAGGGTGAACCAGAAAGGGTTGTAAGCCTTTTCAAAAAATTGGGTGTAAGAGTCGAAATAGTCGATGCCCGCAGGGAATTTTTCGCGGCTCTTAAAGGCATAACAGACCCCGAAGAAAAGCGCGAAGCTATTACCCAGACCTTTTATAAAAAAGTATTCGGCCGCATCGTTAAAAAAAGCGGAACAAGATTTCTCCTTCAGGGAACAATTCTTACCGATGTCGATGAGACCGTTGCAGGGATTAAACGTCAGCACAATGTTTTTGAGCAAATTGGCATCGACCCGCAGAAAACCTTTGGCTACCGTATCTTAGAGCCGCTGATTCAGCTTCGCAAGGACGGTGTAAGAAAAGCCGGCAGGGCACTTGGATTGCCAAATGAAGTATTTAACCGCATTCCGTTCCCCGGCCCGGCACTGTCGGCACGCGTAATAGGCGAGGTAACACCTCAGCGAATCGAGACTGTCCGCAAGGCAACAGCCGTTGTTGAAAAACTGCTTAAGGGTGTAAAGGCATTTCAATATATGGCGATCCTTCACGAAGACCGTGTAACAGGAATGCGAAACGGCCGTCGGGATTTCGGTCAGCAGATAGAGATTCGCTGCTGGGATAGTATTGACGCCAGAGTCGCAACGCCGACTAAACTTTCGTTTGAAACCCTGCGAAAACTTGCTGATGAGATTGTCCGAAACGTCCCCGGTATCGTTAGCGTTACATACAATATAGCTCCAAAACCGCCTTCGACAATCGAAGCTGTTTAAAAAATAAAAAGCCCCCTTTGCTTCTTGTGAAGCAGGAAAG
>JBAVNP010000090.1:0-4436 GCA_049691175.1 Sedimentisphaerales bacterium | reverse complement strand
ACTATGCTCACCACGAGTCGCTCAGGGCAGGCAATTCTGATTGAGTTTGGGGAGAAAAAGAGTAGAATTGTGTTTTGCTCCGAGGTGAAACATCAAGGAAGAAAAGTTGTTAGTTGATGGTCGCTAGTCGCTAGGGAAAAAACATTGAAAATCAATCCGCCGGCCCGCCGGAGGTGGACAAGCAGCGAGGAATGGCAACAGCAGAAAATTAAAAAATTGGTAAACGTCCCCCTATTTATTTAGACTTCCAAAGGAGATTTACTTTTATGTGTTCAAGTATCTACGACCCCAAATATATCTTTCGCTATGACAAACATATGCCTGATACTGACGATTTATCATTAATAGTATTGAAAGGACATCTTCTTATCGAGGAAATGCTCATTGATATAAGAGATAAACTTTTGCCGCATGCTGAGTATTTGGACTCCGTCAATATAAATTTTAACCAACTTTTACATGTTATAAGATCGGCCATAGAATCAAAGTACGATCACAAATCTTGGGATTTGATTGTCGAGTTCAATAGACTTCGTAATAAACTTGTTCACAACCTTGAACCTCCTGAGCTTAAAAGCCTGCTAAGCCAATTATTCAACGTGTACTCTCAGACTCAACCTTCCGATGAAGTACAAATAGATAAGGACGGAGAGACGGAACTTGATACTGCCGAACGTTTAAAACATGTTGTAGTAGACTGTATGCAATTTTTGATGTCCATATTATCCTTGTATAATAAATAAGCCTAACCACGTGCTTCGCATAAAGCCATACAGGCTTTTGGCAATGAAGGACAGGGCGAATATTGAAAAGGCAATGGGAACTTGTTATACTAAAGAAAGCAGTCTGTGTTTGGCGTTTTATACAGTACGCCAGAGGCGTATAAAACTGTATAAGCATTGTTGGATTTCGAGATCGTCCAGAAGGGAGAGACATGACATCAGATCAATCAATAGTCAAGAAGACCGAGTCTGCAATAGACGATCTTGTCGATCTCTGGCGGCGGCGCAAGCTGGTTTGCGCTATCGTGATCGCAATCATCGTCATTCCTGTTGGCTTCAGTCTTTACCTGCAGTTCGTGGCGGTACCCAAACTGAAGGCCGACATCAGTCAGAGGCAACAAGATATCCAGACTCTGAAGGATTCTGTCCAGAGTGCTGAGAAAGAACGTGACAAAGCGGAAATCCAGCTTGCACCTTTCCTAGCGGTTGCAAATCAGAGATTTCCTGACACCCCCTCTGACAAACGGCTTGAGTTGCTTCTCGCGAAATTAGATCAGGCAATCGTCAGTGTTCAAGACGCTGCTCGAAGAGTCTCGTCGGAACGCTCTCTTAGCCCGCAAATCCAGAGTTCGCTTATCACGAATCTTAAGACGATCCCATCGCTCAATGTCGAGGTCACCTGCGTTCTCAGCGACGCAGAGGGATTTGCCCTCGCCTCGCAGATCAAAAATGTATTTGAGAAAGCCGAATGGAAAGTGAACGGTGTTAATCAAGCTGTGTTTACTGTTCCTATTAAGCATCTCGTGCTGACATTTGGGAAAGAACCTTCACCTGAACTTCAGCGTACCTTCTCTATCTTGTTCGACGGCTTGGGCTATCCACGAGAAGCAAAACTCGATAAGAAGCTCGACGAGAACGCTCTGAAAATCGTAGTGGGATCAAAATAAAGAAAAGGAAATCCCGTGTTCCGGTGAAATCTGAGGAAGAAGGCCTCGACGAACCCTGCCTCCCACCTTCGCGGGAGTAAACTCCGTGATGACGGGGCTAACCGGGATTAATGTATATGATAAACTTTGGGATAACAGAAAGAAAAAGACAAGAACTTGAGCGGCGGATGCATAAATGCAATCTGTTTGAAAATGATATCGAGGAAACGTTCGTTCGAAGCGGCGGAGCGGGCGGACAGAAAGTCAATAAAAGCTCCACCTGCGTCCATTTGAAGCATATTCCCAGCGGATTGGCCGTCAAGGTTCAAAAGAGCCGCAGCCAGGGGCTGAACCGTTATTATGCGAGAAAACAAATGTGCGAACTGCTGGAGAATAAATTACTGGGGAAAGAAAGCCTGAAAGCAAAAAAAATAGAAAAAATCAGGAAACAGAAAGACAGAAGAAGACGGAGGCAATAGAAAATCGAGAGTGGAGAGTTGAAAGTAGAAAGAATAACGCCGCCCTGAATGGCGGCGGCTAAATGATTTAAACGAACCCCCAACATAAAGTTGGGGGCTTAAGGATTTTGACGAACCCCGCCAAGGTGTTGGCGGGGCTAACCACGAATAGAAAGCCGAAATACAGAAACTTCAAAAGGTAAACTTCACTATAACATTTCATCATATAATCTGGTAAGATATTTTTATGAATGAATTGTTCGATAACTGTATTTTACCTGATAAACTGTCAGAGCTGCCTTCATCGGCAGGTCTTGTTCTCTTTGCAGATAGCCAAGATTTGCCAATTCTGCTGCTATCGGCGGCTAATATAAGACGAGCCGCAAAAAATAAACTCGCCGAGCCCTTCGACACTTCGACAAAGCTCAGTGCGGACAAGCTCAGGGCAGGCAAAACGAAAAAGGCGGATTTAAAGAGTATTACCGCAAAAATTTATTGTGAAACCTGCCATTGTAAATTCCGGCTGGCACTTGAACATTACAAAGCCGTCAAAAAAATCTTCGCCTCAAATTATAAAGACCATATCAGTTTTGTTTATCCGTGGTTTATCGAGATAGATTTTAACGAAAAGATTCCGTTTTTTTCAATTACAAGAAAGCCGGCGTTTAAAAGCGGGGAAAAGATTTTAGGGCCGTTTTCATCGCAGAAATCAGCGGCGGTTTTTCTAAACACCCTTGAAGATGCCTTTAAACTTTGCAAAAGAAGCGACCTTGCAGGCAATCCGCAGCGAGCGGCGGGCTGTCCATATTTGCAGATGAACGCCTGCTGCGGAGTCTGCGGCGGTAAAATAAGGCCGCAGGATTATCAAAATATAATAAAAGACGCATTCGAGGCAGGTGTTGAGCCGGCAAAACAAATAGAAAAACTTGGGGCCGAGATGCAGAGGGCCGCTAAAGATTTAAACTTCGAGTCGGCGGCAGAATTAAAGAAAAAAATCGAAAAGTTATCCACTCTGAAAAAACAAACATACCGATGGACGGGAGATTTAGAAAAACTAAAAATTGTTCATATAGACAAATCCGTGAAAATTAAGGCGCAGGACTCAAAGAAAAAGAAACAAACATACGCGGTCTTTGTGATGAATTTTTTTGAGGTGATTGATATTGGTGATTTTGTGATTGATGATTCCAGCAAAATTACTGAGATAATTGAAAATACTTTGTTGAAATTAAACGGCGGTCAACAAAACGCCGGCGATAACTCGGAAATACTTGAACGGTTTGCGATAATTTCATATTTTCTTTATCGCACTAATTGGCCCGGATTATGGGTAAATACATCTGAAGGTTTCGATAAAATGATGTTTGCGCAAACGGTTCGCGAAAAATTTAAGGTTTAGTCCGGTCCTGCAATCTTTTTTTTACTTCCTGCTGGATGGTTTGGAACTGCTCTTTGGTTATATCGAGATGCTTTGCGTAAACAGTGATAATTTTTTTCTCCATTTCCTGCAGCGTTTTATCATAATAGGCGACCATCAGCATATCCTCAAGATTACGAATGCGGCCGGATAAAGAAATGGGAAGTTTGATTTTAAAATCGTCCGCCATTGATAAATCAAGGGCTTTTCTTGTTTCAAGATAGCCTGCGCCGATACTCTTTGCTATATCCTGCAGCAGGTAATCTTCCTTGACCTGAAAATCCTTGTCGGCACGGGCGAGATAATAAATGTTCGCCAGATACTGAATCTGCTCGTTTTGAGTCATAAATTCCTCGCAGTTTCATTGGGAATTGTTTTTGAAGGTCCTATTAAAAGCCTTATTATTAAAATTATAAAAAGAGTTATATTGAATAATACGAAGCCGGGTGCCACAAGCATTATATCAATAAATCCGCCGAATGCCGCGTCATCGCATGCCCAGCTTGAAGAAGGAATGAGAGAAGAAATAAACATATACAAAACAGGAATAAAAGCCGTTCCAAGCATCTTACAAAAACAACGAATGCCTGCTACGAGAATATCCTTTCTGCTATTAAACTTTCTTCTGATAAAACTATAATTGATATATACAAATAATACTTCAGCTAATAAGCACAGTAGAAGAAAAAAACCAAATTCAATGTCAAATTGTATCATTTAGATAACTATAATTAAATGTCTGCGTAATCAGTGTTTAAATTCGCTAAAGTTTACTGCCGCACCAGGGGCATAGTCGCCAATACGGCTTGATTTTGTCGCCGCATTTGGGACAGTTTCCTGCATCAATAAGGGCGTCAAACGGCGAATGCCAGATAAACTGGGCATTGCTGAACGAATCGGCCGCTTCGAGAGT
>JBAVNP010000089.1:0-4541 GCA_049691175.1 Sedimentisphaerales bacterium | reverse complement strand
GTATAATGCACGGGTTCTTTTAGTCGCCAGTTCGGGGTCTTCTATTTCCTGCACCCGTTCATAACCGACCCTTGCCAGCCATCGCTTAAACGGCTCCGCCTTGGGGCTGGGAATTGACTGGATTATGCGGAAAATGCCTTCGGTATCGGCGCAATCGGTTTCCCGCATTTTGCCGTCCGGTGCTTCCAATTTCAACCCGTGACAAAATGTCACGACTTCACTGCCTTCTTCTTTTAGGCGCTGTTTTAACTTTCTCCAATACGCTCCGGCATCGGGGCTTTCAGTCAATGCCTCACATACATCAACAACCGAAAACCACCATTCTTTGTTATTGATGGTTTTTCTTATCTCTTTGCCTTTAAATACCGCTATTTTTGTCGTTTCCATTTTGACTTTCTTTTTTAATCGCTGACCTGTCCTGAGTCTTGCCGAAGGATTTCGCAAATTTCATTGTCTCGTCATATTATATTTAGCCCGCCGTTTCACGGCGGGTTTGCTTCCTTGCTTCCTTCATTAGAGGAGTAACTTCAACGGCCAAATTGTCAAATAAATCGCCTTGAATATCACGACGAGGACAAAATCGAGTGCGAGAATAAAAATAAAGCTGCCGACGAATCCTTCGGTGCAGGCCTGGCCTACGCCTTGCGCGCCTTCTTTGCAGTGGAAACCTTTATAGCAGCTAACGCCTGCAATCGCCGCACCGTAGAAGAAGCCTTTGCCTATACCTACAGCAACATCCCACAACTCGACTCCTGATGCGCTTAGGCTCCAGTATGCCTTGCTGTTTATTCCAAGGTAAGGGACGCCGATAAGATAACCGCCTATTATGCCCAGAATATCCGCATATATAATCAGAAAAGGCGTAAGGAACAGGCAGGCTATTAATCGTGGAGCGACCAGGTATTTAATCGGGTCGGTTCCCATACTTCGGACAGCAAGTATTTGTTCTGTAACGTTCATAGTTCCCAGTTCGGCTGTTAATGCGCCGCCGACTCTGCCGGCAAGCATTATCGCCGCAAGCACCGGCCCAAGTTCTTTGACAACTGACAGGTTTATCAGAACGCCGAGGTGTTCCTCAACTCCAAGACCTGCAAGCTGGTCATACGCCTGAATCGCCAGCACCATTCCCACAAACGCACCCGTGATCATCACGACCGGTACGGAGCGGACGCCGATGGCGAGCATTTGGTTCCAGATTAGAGGATAAGTGGCGGGTTTGAAACAGGCGGCGGCAGAGGCGACGAGCGAATCGGCCTGAAACCTTGCGAAGCGGCCGATGTTAGAAACAGTGTTTACTACAGCACTGCCTAACTGCTCGAGCCCGCCTTTTGGCGAGGTCCCGCTTTTGGCAGACATCGAATCTTTTATCTGCTGCTGTGCCATATTTTCACAACCTGCCTATACTAATTTCTGCTTTATAAGTTCAACCGCTTTTTGCAAAGCCTGCTGAAGATTTTCAGGATTTTTCCCGCCGGCCTGGGCCATCTGGGGCCTTCCGCCGCCGGCGCCGCCGACTATCGGAGCTATCTCTTTTACGATGTCGCCTGCCTTTAATCCCTTTTTTATAAGGTCGTCTGTAACGCCGGAAAGCAACGTAACCTTATCGCCATCGGCCAAACCGAAAACTATCGCAGCAGAGCCGGCCTTTTTCTTTATCATATCTATCGCATTGCGCACTTCCTCAACGGGTACCGAATCAATAATGCTTACTATAACCGAAGTTGAGCCGATTTTCTCGCAATTTTCCAAAAACTGTTTCGCTTTGCTCATAATATCGGCGCCGCTCTGTTTTGAGGCGGTTTTGAGCTGCTTTGCGAGGTTTTTATTGTCCTCGATAATTTTATCGACCCGCTGGCAAATCTGCTCGGCGGGCACTTTGAGAGTTTGACTGAGTTTTTCGATAATTTCGCTGTTTCTTTCGTAATGTTCCATAAGTCCCCTGCCTGTCAGCGCCGTAATTCTACGAACGCCGGCTGCAATACTTTCTTCCTTTATAATTTTAAATCCGCCGATAATGGAAGTATTTGAAACGTGCGTTCCGCCGCAGAACTCTTTGCTGAAGGCATCCGATAAATGATTTTCATCCGAAGCGCCGACGGCAATAACGCGGACGGTATCGCCATACTTTTCGCCGAATAATGCCATAGCGCCGAGTTTTTTGGCCTCTTTAATCGGCAGAGTCGCAGTCGTTACCGGAATCGCGGCAGCGATTTTCCCGTTTACAAGTTTTTCAACTTCTTTAATTTCCTGCGGCTTGAGCGCCTTAGGGGAAGTAAAATCAAATCTCAGATATTCAGGGTTAACCAAACTGCCCTGCTGAGCAACGTGTCTGCCCATTATTTGCTGAAGGGCCCACTGCAAGAGATGCGTAGCAGTGTGATTCTTTCTGGTCTCTCTTCTTGCAATATCAACAACCGCTTCAATCTTGTCGCCTGTTTTTATCGTTCCTTTTTCAATTGTGCCCCTGTGAATGATACAATCCGCGATTTTTTCAGTCGCTTCGACAAGGAAATTTCCTCCAGCGCTGATAATTTGCCCCGCATCGCCGGTCTGCCCGCCGGATTCAGCATAAAAACAGGTTTTGTCCAAAACAATAGCGGCTTGTCCGTTCGCAACGGTGCCTTGGGCATGAAAACCATCATTGTCAATCCAGCCGAGAACTTCCGCTTTTATTTTTTCATCAGAATATTTGGCCAAATCATCTGTGACAGGAAGTTTTACGTCCGTAACTATCGAAATAAAATTGCTTGTCTTCTGCGCAGCCCTTGCCCGCTGTTTCTGCTGGTCCATAAGGTTATCGAATCCTGCTGCATCGACTTTAAGATTTTTTTCTCTTGCCATAAGCATCGTCAAATCGAGCGGAAAACCATAAGTATCATACAATTCAAACGCATCTGCGCCGCTGATAACTTTGCTGCTTTCCGCTTTTTCGGCTGCCGCTGCGAATATTTCAAGTCCCCTGTCGAGGGTTCTGCCGAAACTTTCCTCCTCCGATTTTATAACGGTTTGGACAAGGTCGGCCCTGTGTTTGATTTCCTCAAAGGCAGGGGACATTTCACTGACAACTATATCGACAAGTTTATAAATAAACGGTTCGTGCATACCGAGGGTTCGGCCGAATCTTGCGGCCCTTCTTAAAATTCTCCGCAGGACATATCCCCTGCCTTCGTTGCCGGGCATTCCGCCATCGGTTATCGCAAAGACAAGCGTGCGCAGGTGGTCTGCCACAACCCGGAAAGCAATATCAGTTTTTCCATCGAGGCTTGCCGTATATTTTTTGTCTGCGATTTTGCCAATAGCGTTTATAACGGGCATAAACAGGTCTGTATCGTAATTTGAGTTTTTGCCCTGCAGGATACGGGTTATCCTTTCCAGGCCCATACCGGTATCCACGTGCTTTGAGGGCAGAGGGGTTAATTTCCCGTTTGAGTCACGGTTGAACTGAATAAAAACAAGATTCCATATTTCTATACAATCCGGTGAGCCGGCGTTTACAAGTTTTGCTCCTGATTTGTCCGGCGTGCCGTCATAATGAATTTCACTGCATGGTCCGCAGGGACCGGTATCGCCCATTTCCCAGAAATTATCTTTTTTATCGCCTTTGTGGATTTTATCGTCAGGCAAAAAGCGTCGCCAAAAATCTCTTGCTTCATTATCAGGAGCAAGGTTTTCCTTTTTGTCGCCTTCGAAATAAGTAACGTGCAAACGCGAAGGGTCGATTTTCCAGACCTTTGTTAAAAGCTCCCAGGCCCATTCGATAGCCTCGGCTTTGAAATAATCGCCGAAAGACCAGTTGCCGAGCATTTCAAAAAAGGTGTGATGATAAGTATCCGTGCCGACATCCTCAAGGTCATTATGCTTGCCGCCTGCGCGGATACATTTCTGACTATTGACTGCACGGCTGTAAGGGCGAGAGCCAGTGCCGAGAAAGACATCCTTAAACTGGTTCATCCCGGCGTTCGTAAAGAGAAGGGTATCATCGCCAATTGGAACAACAGGCCAGCTTGGCACAAAGGAGTGTTCCTTTTCGATAAAGAAATCTATAAAGGATTTTCTTATTTGGGCTGCTGTCAACATAATTTATTGTTATCGGTTATCAGAATAACCCCGCCTCAAGCGGCGGGGGCTAAATTTTTTCTTTTACGCCGACGGCGATGAGGATTTTATCTTTTATTTCTTCCGTTATTTTCGGGTTTTCAATGAGAAACCTTTTGGCGTTTTCTCTGCCCTGACCGAGTTTTATGTCGCCGTATAATATCCATGCACCGCTTTTGACGATAACGCCGCAGTTTGTACCCAAATCGACAAGGTCGCCCTGGGAACTAATGCCGGAATCGAACATAATGTCAAATTCAGACTCCCTGAACGGCGGTGCAATCTTGTTTTTCACAACCCGAGCCCTGACCCTGCTGCCCATCGCTATATTATTTTCCTTTATCGTGGAAATTCTCCTGACATCAATTCTGACCGAGCTGTAAAATTTAAGAGCGTTGCCGCCAGTGGTCGTTTCAGGATTGCCGAACATCACGCCGATTTTCATT
>JBAVNP010000088.1:0-7234 GCA_049691175.1 Sedimentisphaerales bacterium | reverse complement strand
CGGCGGTAAAAAGACAACAATTGCAGATGCTGTCGGCAAGATATTTACGGAGATTTCGGCTGCAATCGCTGCCCAAGGTGCCGGCATAATACCCGGCGATGTGCTCGGCCCGATTCAGGACGGTGTCGGCGAAGCGAGTAAAGAGATTCTCAAGGTCGGCGAAGATATTCAAAAAGGATTATTTAAGGATTCCAACAACCCCAACAATCCGTTACAGGGACTGTTTAAAAAGAAAAAGAAAGATTGATAATTGATGAAGCATCCGGTGCAGCGTTCGCCAAAAGTCTTTGTTGCCGTCAGCGGAGGAGTCGATAGCGCAGTTGCTGCAGCGACTCTCAAACAGGCCGGCTGCGACTGCACCGCCGTTTATATGAAGCTTTACGACCAGCCGGCGCATAAAAACGCAGACGCCGAAAAAATCGCAAAGCACCTCGATATACCTTTTGAGGTTCTGGATTTAACCGGCGAATTTAAAAATGTAATCGACTATTTCTGCGGCGAGTACAAACAGGCCAGGACTCCCAATCCCTGCGTTTTCTGCAACAGGTTCATAAAATTCGGCAAACTCCTCGAATACGCAAAGGCAAAAGGCGCCGATTTTATCGCTACCGGTCATTATGCCCGGGTAATAAAGGATAGCGAAAGTTTCGCCCTTTATGCCGCCGCGAATATGGCCAAAGACCAGTCTTACGCCCTTGCGATGATTAATCGCGAAGTCCTCAAAAATGTCCTTTTCCCCGTTGGCTGCCTCGACAAAAGTCAAACCCGCAAAACAGCGGAAAATCTCGGCCTTGAGGTAAGCGGTAAACCGGACTCTCAGGAAATCTGTTTTATTCCCGACAATGATTATGCCGCCAAACTTGAGAGTTTATGCCCCGAAGTCATTCACGAAGGTAATATCATTGACAGCGGCGGCAAAATTCTGGGAACGCATAACGGCATTCACCGTTTCACCATAGGGCAAAGGCGCGGCCTGAAAGTCGCTATGGGTGTGCCTTATTATGTAACAAAGCTCGATGCCGGGAAGAATACAGTTACGCTGGGACCCGACCAGGAGCTCCTGCACAAGAATTTGACTGCTGTCGGTGCAAACTGGCTGATTAACGAACCTTCAGAGGCATTTGCCGCCTTGATAAAAATCCGTTATAATCACAAGCCTGTATCCGGCTATGTAGAGCCCGGCAGGGATACTGTAAAAATTTCTTTTGACCAGCCGCTCCGTGCGATAACGCCCGGACAGGCGGTCGTTTTTTATCTGAAAAATGAAAACGGCCTTAAGGTTGCGGGCGGTGCCTGGATTAAGGAATCTTTTGATTGATGAACGATGATAATAAAGACATATTAAATATCCTTCAGGATGCTGAAAATAAGGCGCATCGGTTTGCCGCGCAGGCCCTTATAATTCAGCCCGGCGCGATTGGGGACTGTATTCTGACTTTGCCCCTGGCCGAATCTCTCAAAACGCATTTCGGCATAGGCACCGTCCTTATGCTCGGAAGGAGTAATTATATTGAATATTTCCCCGGCAGAACCTGCGTTGACGGCATTAAAAATCTCGACTCTGTTGATTTGCACAGACTTTTTATTGAGCATAAAGGTTTTGAGCTTGAGGATGACGACTCGCTGATAAGCACCTTTGCTGGTTTCAGGCACATTATTACTTTTCTCGGCTCTGCCGGCAGCGATTTCGAAACCAATCTCACCTTCACGGCGTACTGCAGTAATTCCGCTGACGTAACCACATTGCAGTTGAAGCCCTCGGCTAATTTCACCAGCCACATCGCCGGATTCTATCTTGATTCTTTTGTTACCGCTCAACACCCTGATACCCGGCCCGCCGACAAGAGCGTCTCCTGCAGTCTACGAAAGACATATATTACGCCCGGCAGGAGCGATTTAACGCACGGCCGAAAAATTCTCGAATCTGTCGGCGTAAAACCCGGCCGTAACATCGTGGTAATTCATCCCGGCAGCGGTGGCGTCTCCAAATGCTGGCACATTGACAATTTTTATATGCTTGCCGAACAGTTGTGCGACAAGGACATCAAAGTTGTCTTTCTGCTGGGTCCGGCGGAGATGGAAAGATTTGGGAAAAAAATCATTGATGCTCTCGGCGTCGTTGCGCCGGTTCTTTGTGAACTTTCACTTACAGAAACCTTTCAGGCTGTCAGTTGCGCCAATTGTTTTATCGGCAATGACAGCGGCATAACACACTTGGCCGCCGCGGCTGGTATCCCGACGATTGCTTGTTTCAGCCCGACCGACCCTGCGCAATACGGCCCTGTCGGCCCGCTGGTTTCTACCTTTAAATTTGAGGCTTCTGATTTTAATTCCCCCTGCCCCGACAAAATAGAGGATGTAACAAAACAGATTCTTAAATACTTAAATTCTTGACCTGCAGCGATTAATGATTATAATTGCCTGTTCTTATGGAAAAAACTTTAGCACAGCTCGCTCAGCACGTCGGCGGTAAAGTAAAAGGAAATGCCGAGACGAAGATTACCGCAGTCGCGACGCTTGAAAACGCAACCGCGACGGACATAAGTTTTCTGTCCAATCCTAAATATACAAACGCCCTGCAGACCACAAAGGCCGGCGCGGTAATTGTCGGCAAAGATACCGATGCTCCCGTCCCGCTGCTGATTGCCGAGGACCCGTATTACGCCTTGTCTCAGATAATTATTCTTCTTTATGGCCACAGAAAGCATAAAAAAATCGGATTGTCGCAAAAAGCGTCAATCTCAAAACTCGCCAAAATCGGCAAAGACTGTGATATTCACGATTTTGCGACTGTCTGCGACAATGCCGTCATTGGCGACAACACGATTATTTATCCCGGCGTTTTTGTGGGCCCCGATGTAATCATCGGCAAAAACTGTATCCTTTATCCGAACGCTGTCATATATGACGGCAGCAGGCTCGGCGATAATGTCATAATCAATTCCAATGCTGTAATAGGCAAAGACGGCTACGGTTACGCGACCCACAAAGGAAAACATCAAAAAACCCCGCAGATAGGCATTGCAGTAATAGAAGATGACGTGGAAATCGGTTCGAACACTTGCATCCAGTGCGGAGCGATTGAAAATACGGTTATAGGTCAGGGCTCTAAACTGGGCGACCTTATCGATATTGGTCACGGCGCAAAGATAGGCCCTCATTGTCTGCTTGTGAGTCAGATTGGCGTTGCAGGCTCCACTACTATCGGCCATCATTGTGTTATTGCCGCTCAGGTTGGAATTGTAGGGCATATAAAAATCGGTAATTGCGTCAAAATCGGCGCCCAGGCGGGCGTAATAAACGACATCCCGGACAACCAGGATATCTTCGGCGCACCGGCAATCGATGCCGCAAAAGCCAGGAGAGCCTACAGTATGATTGAATATCTGCCCGAGATTAGAAAAGTGATTCGTCGTCTTGAAAAACAGCGTAAAGATGAAGAATGAGAAGATAATCGGCCTGATAGCCGGCGGCGGCAGACTGCCGATTCTAATTGCTCAGGGCGCCGCAAAGGCCGGCTGCAGGGTTATATGTGCAGGCCTCGGCGACAATCCCGACCCGCAGCTTGCCGGCCTGACTGACTTTTACGCAAAAGTGCCGATTGCCCGGCCGGGCGCCTGGATGAGAAAACTGAAAAAAAACGGCGTAACAGATGCCGTAATGGTCGGCAAAATTCATAAGGAAAAACTTCTTACTCCCTGGCGGATTCTCAAATATCTGCCTGATTGGCGGGCATTGAGAATTTATTACTGGCGATTAAGAAAAAAAAATAAAATCGACCAGACAATTTTACAGGCGATTGCCGATGAATTGGCAAGCGGAGGTATTATTTTGCAGGATTCGACAAAATTTTGTGCTGAGCATTTGGCTGACAAAGGCGTAATGACGAAAATTGTGCCGACTGCCGGTATGCAGCAGGATATTGATTTCGGCTGGGACATAGTCAAAAAAATTGCCCAGACAGGCATAGGTCAGGCGATTACCGTAAAGGAAAAAATTGTAATAGCCGTTGAAGCGGTTGAAGGCACTGGGAAAATAATTGAGCGCAGCGGCCAATTCTGTAAAAAAGGCGGCTGGACTCTTTTAAAGGCTGCCAAGCCCGACCAGGACTTACGTTTTGACGTCCCCTGCGTAGGTCCTGATACAATAAAAGCTATCTCCGCTGCCGGCGGCAAATGCCTCGTTGTCGAAGCAGGCAGGGTTATTATTATAGATAAACCTGACACTATTGCCCTCGCCAATCAGCTTGGCATCGCGATTGTCGGCTTATAATATTCTAATGACTTTCCAAAAAATAAAAATTTCAGGCTTGTCTTTTGAAATCTCCGATGATTTCCCTGCCAAATTCCCCCCCGGCACAAAGGACAATTTCACTGACGGCCGGCGAAGCGATTTTACCAAATTGCCGTCATCTAAATTTGCCAATGTCTTTAAATTTAATCTCCTTTTTAAAGGCAAAGTTCACAATTTAATTTTGAAGCAATTTCTCAACCGTTCTCCTCTTGATATTTTGAAAAATCTTCTGCTTTCCTGCCGTGCATACAGGGCATTCAAAGCGGATTTAATGCTCAAACAATATGGTTTTGCTGTTCCCGATGTTGTCGCTGTCGGCCAAAAAACAATTGCCGGCATTCCAGTCAGAAATTTTCTTATAACAACCGAAATTACTGATTCTGTTCCTCTTTATAAGATACTTGAGACAAACACATCGCAGAGACAGCAGATTATAAGTCAATTCGGCCAAATGGTAGGCTCGATGCACGCACAGAATATCTTCCACGGCGATTTAAGGTTCGGCAATATCCTTGTGAAACAAGAGAATGGTAAATTTATATTTTTCCTGCTCGATAATGAACGCACAAAAAAATTCAAAAAACTTTCCTATCGATTGCGTCTCAAAAACCTCGTCCAGATTTACATATCTCGAACAGATGCAAGTGATTCTGACAAAACCTGTTTTTTGGATGCTTATCTATCGCAGCAGAATATAAAATTTGATAAAGATAAACTATCAGCCCAAATTACTGCCCGTGTGAAAAAAAGACACGCCGCAAAAAAAATCAAAATTGTTTAAGAAAACTGATATCGTTTTCGAAAAGCAGTCTTATATCGGTTATCCCGTATTTACGCATAGCGAGCCGTTCGATGCCGAACCCGAACGCCCAGCCGGTATATTTTTCCTTGTCGATTCCGACTGCGTCGAACACATTCGGGTCAACCATTCCGCAGCCGCCCGCCTCAATCCATTTTTCTTCGCCGTTTTTATCTATAAACAGTATATCAACTTCTGCGCTCGGCTCGGTGAACGGGAAAAAGCTCGGGCGCAATCGCCATTTTACGTCTTTGCCGAAAAACGCCCCGATAAATTGTGCTATGGTGCTTTTCATATCGACCATTGAAATATCCTCGTCAACAACAAGGGCTTCGAGCTGGTGAAACATAAACATATGCGTCGCATCAACGGTATCAGGCCGATAAACTCTGCCCGGCGCAATGACTCTTATAGGCGGTTTTTGCTTGCCCATTATGCGAATCTGTATCGTTGAAGTCTGGCTTCGCAGAAGTTTATTTGCATCGATATAAAAATTATCGCTCGCATCGCGTGCGGGATGTTCCGGCGGAATATTAAGGGCTATAAAGTTATGCCATTCGTCTTCCACTTCCGGCCCGTAAGCGATTGAAAACCCCATTCGCCCGAAAATTTCGAGCAGCTCATTTATTGTCTGTGTGATTATATGTTTTTTGCCGATTTCGAAATCCGCTCCCGGCAGCGTAACGTCAATCAGTGGCTCACCTTTTTTGGTGTCCTTTTTAAGTGAGCCTTTCAGATGTTCAAATGCTTCTGTTACCTGCTGTTTGATTTTATTGGCAAGAGCACCTGCCTCTTTTCTTTGTTCTGCGGGGAATGTTCCGATTTTGCTCAGCATATCCGTTACAGTCCCTTTTCGTGCAAGGAATTTTATGCGGAATTGTTCAAGCTGCTCGGAGTTTGTTACTTTCCTGAGTGCTTCAAGTGCCTCTTGTTCGATTTTTTTGAATTCGTTAAGCACGTTTGTTTAGCCCCGCCATCATTATGGCGGGGTTCGTTTGATTTTTTATGCAACTTTTAATGCCGCCCTGACCTTTTCGACTATGGCATCGAAAGCCGGGACGTCTGCGATTGCGATTTCGCTCAGCATTTTTCTATTAAGCTGGATATTTGCCTTTTTGCAGCCGTTGATAAATTCGCCGTAGCGGATATTTCTTTCCCTGCAGGCTGCGTTCAGGCGGATAACCCACATATTTCTGAACAATCTTTTTTTCTGTTTTCTGCCGAATCTTGCGTAAACCTGTGCTTTTACGGTTCTTTCTTTGGCAAGACGGTATGCCCTTCCGGCCGCATTGGAGTGGCCTCTTACTCTTTTAAGAACTCTTTTTCTGGCTCGGCGTGTCGCAGAACCTTTTCTTACTCTTGGCATATCGACTTTCCTTTCAAATTTATCCGCCTATGGCGGCTCAGCGGCCCCGATTGGAGGCCGGAAAATATTCAATTTTACTTCCCGCTTTGACCGAGTTTTTCCTTCATAATTTCAGCAAAGATAGGGCAGATAACAAAGGCATTTCCGACTCGACGCCGTCTTTTGGCGTTCTTGCCGCTCATCAGGTGTCCTGCATAGCTTTTATGTGCCTTGACTTTACCGCGGGCCGTCACTTTTACGCGTTTCGTTAAACCTTTATGTGTCTTGTGCTTAGGCATACTTTACAACCTTAAAAATCGTTTTCCAGGAAAATGAAGGATAGAATCTTAACACCCTGTCTTTGGCAGGTCAATAGTTTTCTGACACAGGGGTATAAATTTACCCCTTGGCGGCTATTTTGGCACCATAAGCATCGTCATTCTTTTGCCGGAAAATACCCCGGGCCTGTCAACTTTTGCCACATCTTCGAGCTTGGTTATTATCTTATCCATTACTTCTTTACCATGCTCGAGGTGCAGCATTTCGCGTCCCCTGAACATTAAGGTAAACTGAACATGGTGGCCTTTCTTGAAAAATTCGCGGGCGTGGTTTAATTTTGTCTCGCAGTCATGAGGGTCGGTCGCCGGCCGAAGGCGTATCTCCTTGACGATTATGATGTGTTGTTTTTTGATATTTTGTTTTTCTTTTCTTTTCAGTTCGTACAGATATTTGCCGAAGTCCATAATCCTGCACACAGGCGGGTCGCTCTCGGGTGCAATTTCTACAAGGTCAAGTTC
>JBAVNP010000087.1:0-5220 GCA_049691175.1 Sedimentisphaerales bacterium | reverse complement strand
TTCCTATACCCAGTCAAATACCATCAACGGTTAAAGGAGCACCATATATAGCTTATATAGATGTATCTGATATTGGAAGATATTTAAAAAAAGGAAAATGACTATGAAATTCATACCACCAAAATTCAGCAAGTTAAGTGATATGGCCTCTATAGATGTTGGCAGATTAACAGAAGATTTAGATTTAAGAACCCTAAGGCTTTCTTCGATTGCACCCTTAAAAAAAGAAGTATGTTCCAAAACGCCAAATGAAACTACATTTTTACTGCCAGCAGTCGGCTGGATTAGTTAAGCCGCATTCGAGCCAGGTGTCGGCTATATCCTTTAATATAAGCCAGCTTCCTGTGCTGCCGTCATAGCTGTCTGCCATAAGTAGAAAGTCAGAAAAGTCAACTTGACAATCGCCGTTCAAATCGCCCGCGGGCGGTGCAGGGCAGGGGTTAACCGGCGTCGTTGTGTATTTAACGGTCGCGTAGTCATAGTTGCCCGCTGAATTCATACTGTAGCCTGTAACATATACCGAATTGCCATCCAGCACCATTGCGTTGCCGATATCGGTCAGCATAGCGGGACCGTCATAATTCATTTTCCATAGTTCTGTGCCGTCCGATTGATAGCAGATAGTAACGTAATCGGTTGAATTTACTTCAACGCTTCTGCCGTGAACGTAAACATTGCCTGAATTGTCAGTTGCTATTGCTTCGGCGAAGTCTGTAAAATTGCCTGCGCCGGCATATCTTTTAGCCCATATCTCGCTGCCTGTCGCCGAATTGTATTTTACGGTAGCGATATCCGACGGGCTGGCTGCGCCTTCGCTGTATCCTGTGACAACGGCATCGCCGCCTGAATCGACTGTTATCGCGTAGGCTTCGTCCCAGCCATACTCGCCGCCGCCGTAAAAGGCAGTCCAGAGCGAATCGCCATCGGGTGAATATTTGATTGTTACATAATTTGAATCAGTTTCGGTCTCGATAGAACCGGCGACATAAACATTACCAGTCGAATCGAGCGTGATTGCCTCCAGCAGGTCCCAGCCGTTAGCAGGACCATCATAGGTTTGCACCCACAGCCGAACGCCGTCAGGCGAGTATTTTGCCGTCAGGCAGTCCTGGTCGGTATAAAGTTCCGCCGATTCTCCGCAGGCGTAAACATTGCCATTTGCGTCAAGGGCAAGCTGATAAAACGAATCATAATTGTTCGCTGAGCCGTTATAGGTTCTCGCCCAGGCGAGGTTGCCATCCGGCGTGTATTTTACCAGCAGGGCATCGTCGCCGCTTCTGCCGACTGCGTAAATGTTTCCATTTGCATCTGTCGCGACATCATAAAATCTGTCGTTTGAGTAATTATATGCCGCTGTCCAGAGCTGACTGCCGCCGGGGGCGTATTTGATAATAATGCCGTCGTAACCTGTTGCTGCGATATAACCGTAGCCTGCGACAATGACGTTCGAATTTGCGTCAACGGCAAGAGCCATCGCGTAATCCGAATTTGAGGAACTGCGATTATATGTGTTTGTCCAGATGATACTGCCGTCAGGTGTGTATTTTATGGTGGCAAAGTCGTAATTTGTGCCGGTGTTTTTAGCGTAGCCTGTAACTATTACATTACCTGTCGAATCGACAGCTATGTCTTTCGCGTAATCGGAATTATTGGCTGTGCCGTTATACCTCTGTGTCCAGACGACCTGAGGTCTCGCTGACGGAGGAGTAACATCGAATCCTAAAAGACTGTTGAGATATACTTCGAGATTCGTGTAGCCGGTGTAGAGGTCATAATTATTGCGGTCATTGGCATCGTTGAGGTTAAGGCCATAGGTGGTTTCCCACGTATCCGGCATTCCATCGTGGTCAGTGTCTGCCGGAGCAGGCAGCGAGTTAAGCATCGGCCAGCCGCCTTCAGGCTGGTAGTTCATATCGCGGATAGAGCTCCCTGTCTTGTTGATTACATCGTTGACAATGCGGGTGTCTATTATATCTCTTTTGGGGAAGCTGGCGCCGGCATTTGCAAGCACATTGTATTTGGCCTGGTCAGGCCAGGTTGTGTTTACAGGCTCCATTGGCAAAAGATAGGAACGGGCTTTGTAGGCGGCGATGTCAGTGGAAGTCATATATCCACTATCAAACTTTACTATTTTCCATGGGTCGCTTGACACAACACCGTCATAAGAATTGTCGGCAAAGTAGCCATAAGCGACTTTGCATCTTTCGCGAAAGGCCTGTTTAGTACTGGTACTGGTGGATTCCGGCCCCGGGATAAAAGCATTGCCTATGAAATTATAACGGCTGACACCCAAAACGTTGCTGCCACTACCGTCATCGTTGTACCCCGAAACGCTGCTTTTCCAATTGTACGCCACATTATTGCGAAAATCGAAATGGAGTCCTTCCGGGTCATTAGCTTGAGGGAGGTAAGTGCCGGGTCTTGGATTTCGGCTGTTGTTGTGAGCATAAAGATTATGGTGATAAGTCTTTTCCTGTCCGTATTGACCGCGGATGAGTGAACCATAACTATGACTTTGATAAGTCAGGGCCTCGCTTATGATGCACCACTGAACGGTAACGTCATTGGAATCTTCCTGACACGAAATTCCTTCGTCCAGTGAATAGGAGGCGGTAACGTGGTCGATGATAATGTTACTGCCTTCATCGATATCAACAGCATCTCCGGAGGCATTGGCTCCGCCTGCATCTACACGGACTCGGATATAGCGAATGATAATATCATGCACAAAGCTCCTAATGTGAATTCTTCCTTTGATGCAGATGCCGTCGCCGGGCGCGGTTTGTCCTGCGATTGTCGTGTTGGATTTAGGCTCCAGAATAACACCGTTCAGCTCAATTGTGCCTGAAACTGTAAAGACAATGGTTCGATTTGGTTCGCTGACAGCGTCAACTATTGAGCCGGACCCAATGTTGGCATCGTTAGTGAGGTTGTTTACTTCATAGATGTCGCCGCCGCGACCGCCTGTCGCCCAGCGTCCTGAACCTTCAGCGCCGGGGAAAGCAGGTACAGCGGCAAAGACAGACTCGCTGACTGCAAACAGACAAACAGCCGTGATTAAAAGTAAAAAATGCGCCTTCCTGCCGCCATATAATATAGATGTTCGACCCAAGACCTTCCCTGTTAGAATTTTGAAGCATTATATCATAAAACAGCTCGAAAATCAAGGTTTAAATAGCTAATAAATCGTTTTTATTGCGGGACTTGCATAAAAACCTGTTTTTATGGTATATTATGCTTTGTAGAAAAAAATTCTTTTGTCTGGCGGGTCTGGCGGCCGCTGTGCAGGAAACTGCATAGAGGAAAGTCCGGGCAGGACAGGGCATGGTGATGGCTAACGGCCATCCGGAGAAATCCGCGGGAAAGTGCCACAGAAAATACACAGCCGTTAAGGCAATGGTGAAAAGGTGCGGTAAGAGCGCACCGCGGCAGTGGTGACACTGCCGGCAGGGTAAACCCCACCTCCTGCAAGACCAAGTATGCCGGTATGCTTTGCCCGAGCGTTAACCCGGCGGGTAGGTCGCTTGAGGCTGTCGGCAACGGCAGTCCCAGAGAAATGGCCGCTTAATACAGAACCCGGCTTATAGACCCGCCAGACAAAAGAAATGAAAAATGAGGATAGAATTTTTTCGTTTTTTTTCTTTTTTTTCACATCGCTGTCGGTTAAAGAGGAGCAAAAATGTAAACGGCCAATCAAGCCGGATTTAAATGGATTGACAATGGGCAGGAATCTGGTTTTTACAGTGTTTATCGCGGGGCTTTGTTTTTGTTCGGCACTGCAGGGAAGCGATGACGCCTCCCATAAAAAAATAACCGATTTAAAAAATCCCGCTGAGGGCGTGGAGCTTGACGGCGATTTCAGGTTCCGGTTTCTTTACGATAATGCCAGAAAGCTCGATAAGGAAGCCGTGGGTCACGACCGGATTCAGACACGTTTTCGCGCAAGGGTGCAGGCGAAGATAAAATTAACCAACGACCTCGATTTTAATATCCGGCTTGTGTCTGAGCCGCGATATTATATTCGACCGCCTTCTGAGCCTCACCACTGGGCGTATCACGAGGGGCTGTTCGATAAGTTTAATTTGACCTGGCGGAACGCTTTTGATTTGCCGATGACGATAGTCGCCGGCAGGCAGGAAATAAGACTTGGCAGCGGCTGGCTTATCGCCGACGGTACGCCGCTGGACGGAGGACGCACGGGCTTTTTTGACGCACTGCGGTTCACATACGATTGGGCGGATAAAGATACCACAGCCGATGTTATATTGATTGACAATCACGGCGACAGCGCCAAATGGCTTGAGCCGTTTAACGACAGGGACATCGACCTTTCTGAGCAGGATGAGCAGGGCGCTATCCTGTACTTGGCCAAAAAGACGTCGAAAGATTCCGGCATTGACTTATACTTCATTTACAAACACGATACCAAGCGAATCATAAGCAGCGGCTCTGAAGGCGAAATTTATACAATCGGTTTCAGGAAATACGGAAGATTAAACGAACGCTGGCAATACAATATGGAATTTGCGCCGCAGTTCGGCCACAAAAACGGCAAAAGCCTCGGTGCCTTTGCGACGAACGATTATCTGGTTTATAATTTCAACGATGAGAAGAAAAGCAAAATATATCTCGGCTATGAGTATCTTTCCGGCAATGACGACCCTGACAAATATTTCGACAAGGTTTTTGGGCGCATAGATACCTGGAGCGTGCTGTATCAGGGCAACATAGATTCCATCGACGGCAAGGCATACGAAAGCTCTAATCTGCACAGGATTTATATGAACTGGGTAACCAACCTCACTGAGAAGATGGAGCTGCAGGCCGGTTATGCGATTCTGTTTGCCGACGACAATACCTATAAAGGCGGCTCAGGCGGTATGAGCAAAAGCGGCAACTTCAGAGGCCAAGTGACCAGAATTATGCTTACATACAAAGCCAGCGAAAACATAGAGCACAGACTTGAAGGCGAATTGTTCGGTCCGGGCGATTTCTACAACGACGACAAAAACGACCCCGCTGTTTTCGCCAGATACAGCCTGATTTTTACTTGGTAGGCGTTTTCTGCAAAATGATTTTAAGCTGCTCGGCGCTTATAACGCGATAATGGGGATGATACTTTGCGATAAATTCCTCGCTGTGATGAACAACATATTCGTTTTTTGCGAGCAAACCTTCAATAAAAGCCTTGTCCTGCTGAAAATTCGGCATATCAGGTTT
>JBAVNP010000086.1:0-2549 GCA_049691175.1 Sedimentisphaerales bacterium | reverse complement strand
GCATAGGGGAGAAAAAAGCGCTGATGGAACAGGAGATATTTTCCGGAAATATTAAACTTGCAATGAGCCACGTTGTTCCCGACCTTGTGCATAAAATACTCAAAGGCCAGGACCCTCTCCATCTTTTAGGCAAAGGCAACCAGATTCGTCATTATACTTATGCAGGCGACCTTGCAGCAGGCATGCGCATCTGCATCGAAAACGAAAAGGCGCTCAATGATGACTTCAACATCTCAACTCCCGTTTCCACTACTGTGCTGGAACTGGCCCAGACAATCTGGAAAAAGGTAAATGGCGATAAACCGTTCAGATGTATAAGCGACAAACCTTTCGAATACGATGTCCAGAAAAGAGTTCCTTCTACCGAAAAAGCCAAAAGAATCCTCAATATCGAATGCAAAACTACTCTGGACAAGGCTCTCGACGAGATTATCCCCTGGATAAACCATCAAATCGAAATCGGAGGCTTTTGAGTTGGAGCAGCCTCTGGGCATAATCATTCCTGTTTACAATGAAGGAGCTAATATAAAAGCAACAGTCCTTGACATCGAACAGAAAGTACATACCCCCCACAGGATTTATATTGTTTACGACTTTGAGGAAGATAATACTCTGCCCGTCGTCAGGGAAATGCAGCAGGAAGGCCCGCTCATAGAATTATTAAAAAATTCGTCCCGCGGCGTTGCATACGCCATCAAAACGGGACTTCGCAACGCCCCTGGTGACTTTTTGCTTGTTACAATGGCCGACCTGTCCGACGATTATTCTGTTGTTGACAGAATGTGTCAGTTGATTACGCAGGGTTATGACATTGTCTGCGGTTCCAGGTATATGAAAGGCGGAAAACAGATCGGCGGACCATTTTTTAAAAAGCTGCTTTCCAGAACGGCGGGTCTGACCCTTGAATATCTGGCCGGTTTGCCTGTACACGATGCAACGAACAGCTTTAAGCTCTATAGAAAATCTATGGTCGACAATATTGACATCCAGAGCGAGAACGGCTTCGAAATCGGTATGGAAATAGTCGTCAAGGCTCATTTTGCAGGATACAAAATTACCGAATTGCCTTGTACCTGGACAGACCGGCAGGCGGGGCAATCCAGGTTCAAAATCTTCAAGTGGATGCCGAAATATCTCAGGTGGTACTTTTACGCCCTGAACAGAACTTTTTGCAAAATATTTCGACCTTGTCGAGATGAAAAATGAAAAAGGTTATTGTTAACGCAGTTATTTTTCTGCCGCTTGTCCTGGCATTCTATTTTGTATACAAGTTCGGCGTTACAGTCCCTTATTGGGACCAGTGGGAACTCGTCCCCCTGCTTGAAAAGATGTATAATAATACTCTTACTCTGGCCGACCTTTGGAGCCAGCACAACGAACACAGAATACTATTCCCTCGAATTTTGATGCTACTCCTTGCTCGCTTGTCAGGCTGGAACATCTTTCTTGAACTATGCACAAACATGGTGTTGGCGGCTTTTACCCTCCTGTTTCTTCTATCCATACTTCGCAGCACTCTGAAAAAAACACCGTCCTGGTTGAAGTTTTTCATCTCTCTGATGATATTTTCTATGGTTCAGCATGAAAACTGGGTATGGGGCTGGCAGATTCAGATGTTCCTGTCCGTACTCGGCTCCGTTATCGCAATATGGGCTGCAAATAAATGGCAGGGCAAAATGAACGGCCTGATTATCGTAATATCAGCCGCTGTATTATCCAGTTATTCCTTCAATACAGGCCTGCTGACGTGGCCTGCTGTGCTTGTTGTTCTGCTGCTGCAGAAAAAATGGAAACGAAAACATATTATAATATTAACCCTCGCCTGCATCGCCACTGTTCTACTCTACTATTATAAATATAAAAGTGTCGCCTACCATCCTCCGATGCTATTCTTCCTTGACCATCCCGTAATTTATATCAGATATGTACTGACATATTTAGGCGCCTCTCTTGGCTGGACTTACTTCTACTCTCTCATAATTACGCTGATTATCTTCGTTCTAATCTTATTGGCAATCTTCAATATCTGGCGATTTGACAGACAAAAACTGTGCGACTTGGCCCCATGGCTGGCTCTCGTATTATACGCCTGTATAGCTGCCTGTGCAACAGGGCTCGGAAGAGCTGGCTTCGGCTGGAAACAGGCGTTCGAGAGCAGATATACTACAATCTCGGCCCTCCTGCCGATATCCACTGCCGTTCTCCTCTGCTACGCAATAAAACTTAGTCTCAAAACGAACAAAAAAAATTTCCTGAAAAATCCGTTCTTCATAGCCGCAATTACATCTATACTTCTCATATCATACGTCAACAGCTATCATAGAGGAATACTCTTGATGAGGCAAAGATTTATACGTGTAGTCAGAGCGTCAGCTTTTTGTCTGACTCATCCCGAAATTAAAGCTGATGATGATTCCCTCAAAAGATTGCATCCTGACCCCAATATCATCAGGCCAAGAATCAAAACTTTGTCTGACCTGGGTATAAAATTCAAGGCTGCTGATTAAAAACCGCTAAAGCGCATGAAACTTTTAGCGGCGTTTTTGTAT
>JBAVNP010000085.1:0-5826 GCA_049691175.1 Sedimentisphaerales bacterium | reverse complement strand
GTGATATATTATTGCGGCTTTGTCATAGGCTTTTGCGGCATCGGCCTCGTTGTCAAATCTGCCTAAATACGTGCGCTTTCCATTACAGGTTATATATGCCCGCCATTGGTTATAATCATTGTCCCAGCTGACGCCTTTGTATTTTGAGCTGCAGGGCTTTAACATCTTTCTGGAGTTGCGGGCGTTTTGCGCAGGAGTAGCCACTCTTAAATTTGCTCTCCTGTTATCCAAACCATTATGATTCTCGTGGTCAATGACGCAGTTATCAGGAAACCGCAAAATCTGCTGATGCATACTTATAGTTGTCTGCCTGCCGTTTCTATAACCACCTCGCTTTACGTAAAAAGTATCGCGCTTCGGTATGGCACACCATTTATGCTTATCCAATTCTTCGTAATCGGCAACATCGACAATAGCATATTGGCCGCGGGAAAGAGGGATACGCCTGAATGTATAACCATAGCGTTTAAGCCTGTAAAAAAGCACAAGCCAAAGCAGCCAATTTGAAAAAGGAGAACGAATTGTGATTTTGAATTTGATTGGAATTACAATGTCCATAAGTGCCTCTGCTAATTGAAGGGGAAGAAAAGAAGATTTGTTTGGTTTACCGCAACCTGTTCGCTGTAAACCTGTTATGCCTGAAATTTACTAATTATCAAATAACATAGGTATTTTACCAAATTATCTAACAAACGTCAAGGGAAAAGTGCTTGTTTTTTGATAAGTTTTACATTATTAAGAGTTTATGCAGGATTCGGGTAAAACATATCGGATATTTTTAAGCGCCGCAGAGGCCAGCGGCGACAGGCTTTGCGCGAATCTCATAACCGCTTTGAAGCAAACAGGTTATAACTGTGAATTTACCGGTTTAGGCGGGGCAAGAATGGCTGAGGCCGGCTGTCAAATCCTCATCGACACAACTCAAAGAGCGGCGATGACTTACAAGGCCTTCGGCCAGATACTTTTCTTTCTTAAAGCGATAAGGACGGGTGAAAAGCATTTTGCCGCTACCAGACCTGATTTTGTAATTGTCTGCGATTCGCCGAGCTTTAATTTTCATATCGCAAAGAGCGCCGCGAAGGTCGGAGTAAAAACACTTTTCTATGTCGCGCCGCAATTATGGGCGTGGGCACCCCGGCGGATAAAAAAATTGAAAAAACTCTGCACGGGAGGCTTGGCGGCAATCCTGCCGTTCGAGCCGGACTGGTTCAGCAAAAGAGGTTTGGAATGTAAATTTGTCGGCTCACCTATGCTCGAAGATGTGCAGGCTGAACAGATACGGCCTAAAAACTACGGCAGATATTCCATATCCAACGCTCATATCGCGATAATGCCGGGGTCGCGGCCCGCGGAGATAAAAACATTATGGCCCGCGATGCAGGAAATCGCAAAGAGACTGAAGGCGCGTCATCCAAATATCAAATTTACCGCGGCGGCGGCCGATGAGAAGGCCGCGGCGTTTCTGCAGCAAAGCGAAATCAAGTCTCTCCGCTGCGATTACGCAATCGACAGCGTTTATGAAACGGCAAAAAAAACCGATTTCGCCCTCGTAGCGAGCGGCTCGGCAACGCTGCAGGTCGCGGCGGCGGCCTGCCCAATGGTTATAATGTATCAGTCTAATAAATACCTGTGGCATTTGGCCGGTAAAAGAATCGTTACGACAAAATACCTTTCACTTGTTAATATCCTGTCGCAAAAAGAGCTTGTGCCTGAATTTATGCCGTATTTTTCATCGGTGGTGCCCATCGTGGCCGTATGTGAAAATCTTCTGAATGTGCCGGAAAAATTATCCAATCTCAGCAGCGAACTTGCGGAACTTGCAAGGCCGCTGGCCTGCGGCAATGCCTCGAAAAACGCTGCGCAAATGGTTATCGGACAATTAGAAAATTTAAAATAAATATAGAGAATTATCGAAAACCACCGGAAATTATAACATTTTGCTGTTGCAAATCCGGTGGATTAACTGTTAGAACACCTGTAAATTACAATAGCAATTAAATCACCACCTCCTCGTACGAACAGCCGTGCCGGTATTTCCATCAACCACCCCCTTTAACTATCCCTTGATTTAACAGTATATACACAATCGCTCGCGGGGGCATTCGGGCCATAACCCCCTTAAAAACAGTAAGTTATCTACGGTTTAATGTCTCACTCTTAACAATCTGTCCCCTATATGACTACTAATACTATATTTCTAAAATATATATTAGTATTATCCTAAAACTACTCAGGAAAACTATAAAATCCATGTTGATTATGCAGGCAATTCTCATTGCCAAAAAGGTTTTTTTCGTGTACACTATCGGCTTGATAAATTGACCGTATTTCTGATTACTCTATAAACTTGTGAGGAATTGAAAATGAAAGTGAAATTTAATCGGGCAGCGCTGTCTGAAACGCTGGCTCTTGTTACAACGGTTGTGCCGGCCAGGACCACAAAACCCATACTGCAGGGCCTGAAGATAGAGGCGCAGAAGGACAAAGTTTTAATAAGTGCTACGGATTTTGAGACAGGCATAACCTGCCTTGTGGCACAGGTGCAGGTTGAGGAAAAGGGCGAAGCCGTAATCCCTGCAGAACGGTTCACGGCTATTGTTCGCGAAAGCGTGGACGAAGTTCTTGAGCTGCAGTCTATGGAAGGAACTTGTCATGTGCGAGGGGCGGATAGTCACTTTACAATTTACAGTCATCAGCCCGACCAGTATCCCGCAGTGCCCGGTTTTGACGGGGAGCCGCAGATAAAAATAAATCTCGCAAAACTGCAGGAGGCAGTCGAACACTGTCTTTTCGCGACGGCCAAGGAAAATACCCGTTATGCGCTAAGCGGCATTTTATGGGAAGCGATAGGCAAGAAGCTGACGCTTGTCGGGACAGACGGCCGACGACTCGCAAAATATAAACTAACGCTCAATGCGGAAGTGGACAAGAAACTTGAGTCGGAAAAAATAATAGTTCCGGCCAAGGCGCTGTCGTTATTGGGCAGAATCAGCGCGGGCGAAAAAGATGAAGCGGGGGTCCGCTTTGTTGACAACAAAATGGTGCTCATCTGCGGCAGCGTGGTAATAAGCTCAATACTGGTCGAAGGGAATTTCCCGAAATATGAAGATATTGTTCCGACGGATTACAAAAACAAACTTCAGCTCAACACGGCGGCGACGTTAAGTGCCGTCAGAAGAGCGGCGCTGCTGACCAACGAGGATTCAAAGGGAGTTAAACTTGCGCTGAGCAAGAAATCTCTTGTGTTTACCAGCAGGGCGCCTGAAATGGGCGATGCGGAAATAGCGATGGAAGTCGATTATAAAGGCGAGGCAATGGAAATAGGCTTTAACCCGCAATTCCTTGTCGATGTGCTTAAAATCATCAGGGAGGATTCCTTTGAGCTGCATCTGGGTCAGTCCGACCGGCCGGGACTTATTAAAAGCGGCGCAAATTACCTGTATATCGTTATGCCGGTGAGTTTGTCGTAGAAAGTAAAGGGATGAACAAGGAAGTTTTACTTAATAAGGCGAACAGGGCGGTGAAATTCAGGCGAAAAACTGCAAAAGGCAACAGCCCGCCTCGACTCGCCGTCATCGGCGGGGCGGGCAACATTGCTCCTGAATTAAAACTGTTCCTGAAAAAAGTCGCCAGGCCCGCAAGGCGAAACGTGTCGGTTCCCGACGCTTTCGAGCAGATAGCGGGAGACAGCCTTGCTCAGAACTGCCGGATAGAGTCAATCACAGCGGGCATTCTAAAGGTGAAGGCAAAGCCCGGACCGTATATGTTTGAGCTGCGCACAAGGGCTGAGCAGATAGTCGAACAATTAAAACAACAATGCCCTTCCTCGAACATTCGGGAAATCAGGCTGGTTTGTTTGGAATAACGGAACCAGAACATAAAGAAAGTAAAACACTGATATGAAAGACCATAGTTACGACGCCAGTAATATAAAGATTCTCGCGGGCCTTGAAGCTGTTCGCAAAAGGCCTGAGATGTATATTGGCAACCGCCAGCAGGGCGGACTGCATCATTTGGTTTATGAAGTGCTTGACAACTCCATAGACGAAGCGATGGCCGGCCGATGCGATACGATAATCGTCCGTGTTCACGTTGACGGAAGCTGTTCAGTCGAAGACAACGGCGGCGGCATACCGGTTGATATTCACAAAGAGGCGGGCAAGAGCGCCCTTGAAGTCGTTCTTACGACGCTTCATTCAGGCGGGAAATTCGACCACGATGCGTATAAAGTCTCCGGCGGTTTGCACGGCGTCGGTGTCAGCGTAGTCAATGCCCTGAGCGAATGGCTCGAAGCGGACGTTTACCGCGATGGCAAACATTATCATTTTGAATGCGAGAGAGGCAATACAAAAACCCCCGTCAAAGAAATCGGTCCAACCAGCAAGCAGGGCACACAGATAAAGTTTATGCCCGACGAGGAGATTTTCGGAGATTTGGAATTTGACTATGAAACGCTCTGCAAGAGAATCCGCGAGGTCGCGTATCTTAACGCGGGCGTCAAAATAACTTTTCAGGACGACCGGAACAATAAAAAGGAACTTTTCCATTTTGAGGACGGACTGCGGGCGTTTGTAAAACATCTCAACGAAGGAAAGGAACTGCTGTATTCGGACGTTATTTATTTTTCAAGGGAAGATACACAGGCGTATATGGTATGTGAAATCGCGATGCAGTATAACACCAGCTATGTGGAAAACGTGCTTGCCTTCGCGAACAATATCAGGAACATCGACGGCGGCACGCATATGAGCGGTTTTAAAACCGCGCTTACCCGCACGATGAACTCTTATGCCAAGAAAGCAGGTCTTCTGAAAGAAGGTCAGGCGCCGAGCGGTGAAGATGTTCGGGAAGGACTGACGGCCGTGATATCGGTAAAGCTTGCCGACCCGCACTTTGAAGCTCAGACAAAGGTCAGATTAAGCAATCCCGAGGTCGGCAGTTTCGTGGAAACGACCGTTAATGAGCAGCTCGGGAATTATCTTGAAGAGAATCCCGGACAGGCCAAGAGGGTATTGACCAAGGCCATTCAGGCGGCAGCCGCAAGAGAGGCCGCAAGAAAAGCCAGAGAGCTTACGCGAAGAAAAGGGGCGCTGAGCGGAGGCGGTCTGCCGGGCAAACTGTGGGACTGCTCGAGCAAGGAAGTTACCAGCACCGAGCTTTTCCTTGTCGAGGGCGATTCGGCAGGCGGCAGCGCAAAAGGCGGAAGAGACAGAAATATACAAGCTATACTGCCGCTGCGAGGCAAGATTCTCAATGTCGAAAAGGCCAGAGTCGACAAAATGCTCGCTCACGAAGAAATACGCACAATCATAAGTGCGCTGGGAACAGGTATTGGTTCGGACGATTTCGATATCAGCAAATGCCGCTACGGCAAGATTGTTCTGATGACGGATGCCGATGTTGATGGGGCGCATATAAGAACGCTGCTGCTTACTTTCCTTTTCAGGCAGATGCCGGAACTTTTCGAGAAGGATGTTGTTTATATTGCGCAGCCGCCGTTGTATGAAATCAGCGCTAAGGGAAAGAAAAAATCGGAATATGTCCTGACCGAGCAGGAAATGCGCAAACGAATGATATCGCGAGGCATCGACGGGACCGAACTGGTAATTAACGAGAACGGCAAAACAAGAAAAATCAGCGGCGACGAGCTTAAGGAGCTGGTCAAGCTGCTTGGCGACCTTGAACGCAATATAACCGTGCTTGAACGGAGAGGTATTGCCTTCAAGCAGTTTGTCCAGACTCATTACAACGGCGAAAAGCTTCCGGTGTACCATATCCGCTTCGAAAGTCAGCCTGAGTTTTACCAGGACAAGAATGAGTTTGAGA